>JAHFJB010000018.1 GCA_023246135.1 Candidatus Parcubacteria bacterium | reverse complement strand
AGTGCTGAAGAATTTTCCGCTATTTCTGATTTAAATAAAGATCTAAGATTTTAAATATGGACAATAGATTTATAGTACCACAATTTATTGACGCTGAGGACAAAATCTGGGGTCCGATTACTGTCCGGCAATTTATTATTATTTTAGTTGGTGGCTTGTTCATATTTTTGGCCTATAAAATGGCCGATTTTACCCTGTTTATTTTTGAAGTGGTTATTATCATTGTTTTTGTGGTTTTGTTTGCCTTTTATAAAGTTAATGGCGCCCCTTTTCATGTCTTTGCCATCAATGTCATTGAGACTTTTAAGAAGCCCAATACTAGGGTATGGCGCAAGGAACATATCAAAAAAGAAGAGTTTCGTTCTAAGGATGAGGACAAAATAAAAGAAGAAGTAATTGTCCGCAAAAATTTGATGCCTAGTAAAAAATTGGCCGAGCTGTCTTTGATTATTGATACTGGGGGCGCTTACAAAGGAGAAAGGGACGCTAACAAAGCTAATAATATTTTTTAGCAAAATTAATATATTTTATGGCAAATAAAAATCAAAAGAAAGGAATAAGTGTTTCTACCCAGAAATATCTAAATATCGCTGAAATCAGGGATGATCTAGTAGTCTTAAATGATGGTACAGTGCGCGGTGTACTCTTAGTATCATCTATTAATTTTGATCTCAAGTCAGAAGATGAGCAAAAGGCGATTATTGGCAGTTACATAAGCTTTTTGAATTCAGTTGATTATTCTTTGCAAATCGTCATACAATCGCGGCCTTTGAATATTGACGATTATCTCAATCGTTTGAAGAAAGTAGAAAGAGAGCAGACCAATGAGCTCTTGCGAATGCAAACAGTTGACTATCGTAATTTTGTGGAAAATCTTTTAACTTTGGAAAAGATTATGAGTAAAAAGTTTTATGTGGTTATTCCTTATAGCGCCGCCAGTGATAAAAAGAGAAGTTTTGTTACTCGTTTTTCCGCAGTTTTTTCAGCGGCTAAGGTAGTTAGTCTCAGTCGTAAACGTTTTGAAGAGTATAGTGGCCAATTAAACAAACGGTGTGATTTTATTGCCGGAGGACTGGCTAGTTTGGGACTGAGAAGTCAGCGTTTGAGCACTCAGGCATTAATTGAGCTTTATTATAATAGTTATAATCCAGATCTGTTTCACAAGCAGCCCTTGGAGGATGTAAATAAATTAAACGTAGAAATATAATGTTTGGCTTTAAAAAAATAAAACAAGCGCAAGAGCAACCAAAAGCAGCCCTTCAGGATCCTTTGTTTTTTAATCAAAGCAAGGAAAATTTGGATAAGCAAAGGGAACTCTTAGAGGCCGAAAGAGCTTTTCAAGAAGGCGTGGTCTCGGTCCGTGATATTATTTCTCCCGCCGCTTTTAGGGTTAACAGCAATTTTTTGCAGCTCAATGATCTCTATGTGCGGACTTTGTTTGTCATGACTTATCCTCGCTATGTGACGATTGGTTGGTTTGCACCGATTATCAATGAGAGTTTGACTTTGGACATTTCCATGTTTTTTTATCCCATGGACATACAGATAGTCTTAAAACAGCTCAAGAATAAAGTTGGTACCATGGAGGCGCAGATAATGTCTGATCATGAGAAGGGCGCACCGCGTGACCCTATTTCAGAGACAGCCCTTCAAGATATTGAAGCTTTGCGTGATGGGCTAACTCAAGGCACAGAAAGATTTTTTCAATTTTCTTTGTATGTGACCATTTATGCTAAGGACAAGGCAGAATTAGATCTGGCTACTGATCGTATTGAGAATTTGCTTGGCATGCAGCTGATATATTCACGGCGAGCACTATTTCAATGTGAGCAGGGTTTCAACTCCACTTTGCCTATAGGCGGCGATGAGCTCAATATTGCCACCAACATGAACAGTTCGCCGATTGCCTCTTCTTTTCCTTTTATATCATCAGAGCTCACTTCAGATGAGGGCATACTTTATGGCATCAATCGTCATAATAATAGTTTGATATTATTTGACCGTTTTAGTCTGCAAAATGCCAACATGGTAGTATTTGCTACTTCTGGCGCTGGCAAGAGCTATGCTATCAAATTGGAAGTTTTGCGGTCCTTGATGTTGGGCACTGATGTAATCATCATAGATCCAGAAAATGAATATGAACATTTGTCAGAAGCAGTCGGTGGCGCTTATATCAATGTTTCTTTGAACTCTGAGAGTAAGCTCAATCCTTTTGACTTGCCCCGTGGCACCAGTGACAATAGCAAACCAGAAGATATACTGCGCACAGCAGTGATAGTTCTTAAGGGTTTGATTCGACTGATGATTGGTCAGATCACCAATGCTGAAGACTCTATCTTGGATAGAGCTTTGATTGAAACTTATGCTAAAAAAGATATTACGCCAGCTACCGATTTGACTAATATTGAGCCGCCCTTGATGTCTGACTTGGAGGATATACTGCTAAGCATGGAGGGTGGTGAAGATATGGCCTTAAGAATCAAGAAATATACTGAAGGCACTTTTGCTGGCCTCTTAAATAGTCCCACCAATGTTAAACTTAATAACCAATTGGTAGTCTTTAGTATTCGTGATTTGGAAGATGAGCTTAGGCCCATAGCTATGTATGTGATTATGACCTATATCTGGAATATGATGCGGGCGGAGAGAAAACGGCGCATACTAGTAGTGGATGAGGCTTGGATTATGATGCGTTATGAAGATAGCGCCAAGTTTATGCAGGCTGTGGCTAAGCGTTGCCGTAAATATTATGTTGGCATGACTACCATCACTCAAGATGTCAATGACTTTTTGACTTCTGACGCTGGCCGTGACGTGGTGATTAACTCCTCTTTACAACTATTACTAAAACAAACGCCAGCCGCTATTAATCTTATTCAAAAGACTTTTATGCTGACTGAGGGTGAAAAATATCTACTGTTAGAGGCGGGCCTGGGTGAGGGTATTTTCTTTGCTGGTTCTCGGCATGCCGCTATCAAAGTTCAGGCCTCTTATGCCGAACATCAAATCATTACTTCTGATCCAAGGCAACTTTTAGAGATTGAGGAAGCCAAAAAAGAATTTGAGGAGCAGATGATGGCCGAAGCTGAAAGTGGCAGATAATTTAATTTCAATACATTAAAGTAAAAATATGGATCAAGCGAAAAAAAAGAAAATAATCCGAATAGCCATTATTGTCTTGGTGATTGTCGGAGTCTTTTTGATAATTTGGTTTTGGTTAAAACGCGGCGAACAACCTGTCGGGCCTGGCAATCAGGCGGTAAATGTTCCGCAATTCAAGGCAGAGAGCTCAACCCTGCAGTATAACGCCAGCACCACACCCAAAGAGTCAGACACAGAATTTGCTATGCTGACTTTGGCTAAGAGCTATACCGAGCGTTATGGTAGCTGGTCAACTGATAATCAGGGTCACAATTTGGAAGAGTTGATGCCACTAAGCACATCTCGTATGCAGGCATCACTCAAGAGTTTCGTACCTGATTATAGTGTGACTGAATTTAGTGGCCTGACTACCAAGAGTTTGTCGTCCAAGATTGTAGCTAGCACTAAAAATAGCGGCACAGTTTTAGTCAGCACTCAGCGTATTAAGACTAAAGCTAATTTGCCTCAGGAAGTTTTTTATCAAGACATGGAAGTCAAACTCATAATGTCAGGGGATAAATGGTTAGTTGATACGGTTACTTGGAAGTAAAATATTTTTATGGCTAGTAATGTAAATCAAAATATACTTCGTCGTCAACTGGCTATGGATAAAGGCGAGAGTCAAGGTAATACTAGTGGTGGCGATGAAGAAGATGAAGGTTTCGGCAGTTCTCCGGCTCGGGCCTTAGCTCGTGTAAAAAGCATGTCCAAAGTAGCTACGGCTCAAAGCCATGGTTCGGACGATTTGCAAAGAGAGTTGTTTGATAGACAAGTGAAAAAAGTTGCTGTTGAGGCAGCTAAAAGAGCTACCTTAAGATTGGTTTCCTGGGGTTCGGCGGCCACTATCGTTGGCTTGATCGTCACTTATCTGATTTATGGATTTCAGGAGATTGGCCATCATTGGTTGGGAGCCCAATGGATACCGGGGCTTTCTCCATTAGAACGCGGCCTTTGGTGGGGTAGTACGGCATTACTGATAGTTGCCATAACTATTTTTATGCTACTGCTCGGGATTGCCTTGGCAATAGCGTCGCCAGTAACGGCTCTTAGTTTTTTTGGACAGCAATTATTAGATCTTTTCGTTGGTTTATTTAAATAATAATTTTATAAATTTTTAACGGGATGGATAGAAAAAAAATATTACTAGTGATTGCCTTTGTCTTGTTTGTCTTTGGTGTTGGCTTTGCCTTGTATTGGGTATTCTTTAGATCAGCGCCACCTCAGCCAGGTACAAATACCAATTTTAATGCTGGCAATATACCTAATATTAATGCGGGCAATGTCACTATTATCAATGATAATAGTAATCAAGCCACGACCGGTTTGCCCTGGCAACAGTATCTCAAGGACAAGGTCTCCAAAGTGGCCAACGGCGGTTTGACAGAAGTATCGGATATTGTAAAAAATCCAGTTAAGGGTCTGGTGGGCACTGATCAAGGCATGCAGTATTATGATGCCAATAGCCAACAATTTTATCGTATCAATGCCAAGGGGGAAGTAGAATTTTTAAGTGACAAGAAATTTTATGGTGTTGAAAAAGTCACTTGGACTGGCAACGGTGACAAGGCGATTTTAGAGTATCCTGATGGCTCAAATATTTTGTATAATTTTCAGACCAATAAACAAGTGACTCTACCACCGGAGCTATCCGAATTTTCTTTTAATGCCACCAATGATCAGATTGCAGCCAAGTGGCTGAGTGACAATGAAGATAATAATTGGCTGATAGCGGCCAATGACGATGGCTCGGGTATGTTTTTGGTAGAACCACTGGGCGACAAGTCCTATGCAGTGCAGGTGGGTTTTTCACCTGATAATCAAGTGGCTGCCCTTCATGAAAAATCTGTTGATGCCCAGAATCAGGAAGTTTATCCCATTGGCCTGCATGGCGAAAGCTTTAAATCTTTTATAGTTGATGGCTCGGGGTTCGCTTCCAAGTGGTCACCTAGCGGTAGCGCTTTACTCTATAGCGTTTACAATGAAACTACTGATTACAATCCTAATTTGTGGGTGACCAAGGGGCGGACTAGTGAATTAGGCAATATCAAAGTATCTCTCAATGTCTCCACTTGGCCCAGTAAGTGTACCTTTGTAGGAGAAAGTGGTATGTATTGTGCGGTGCCCCAAGGGCTGCCTCGGGGAGCGGGTTTTTATCCAGAAGTAGCCCAAGATTATCCTGACAATTTTTATTATATTGATTTAAACAGTGGTATGAAGACACTACTGGCTAGCCCAGTTGGCCCAAGCGGCAGTTATACAGCTCAGAATTTATTTGTATCTCCTGATGGTTCAACTTTATATTTTACAGATTTAAATAGCGGTAATTTACAAAGTATTAGGTTAAAGTAGTATTCAAGTTTTATGAAAAGAAGGCAGGCATATTTTTTGGTGATATTTTTTAGCCTACTGACTTTTTTATTGGCTACAAAAATATTAGTCATACCAGCGACTCAAGCCGCTAGTCCAATTAATATCAGCGATACTGGAGCCTTGGCAGTTGATCCAGATTCACAGATAAAATTTAAACCTAACATTACTATACCAAATAGTGATTTTAAAGCGGGGGTAGATACTCCTCTGGATACTTCTGATTTGTTGAGTAATTATATTGTGGCTATTTATCGTTATGGTGCTATTTTGGCTACCATTGTGGCTATGTTTATGTTGGTCTTAGCTGGTTGGAAGTGGCTATTGGCGGCTGGCTCTTCAGAACGCATCAACTCAGCCAAAGACACTATAAGTGGCGCTCTAGTTGGCTTAGCAATACTTTTTGGTGGTTATTTACTGATGTCCCAGATTAGCACTAAGTTGGTAGATTTTGGCACTTTTTCGATTACACCAGTGCCTTCAATACAATCTATTTGTGGGACTTATCAAAGCAAAACAGAGTGTGATGTGGATACAATGTGTGAGTGGCAAGGAGACGAGAATCAAATAACCGTAGCTCTTGGTGGTAAGTGTGTAGCTATAAGTGTGCAGATTTGCCCAGCTGATAGCCAAGTGGTGCCAATAGTTTTAAATAGCAAATTTACAGTGACGGCTTCTGACCCTAGGCTTATGCCTGAAGCCAATGCGGCTTTGCAGCGAGCAGTCAGTAGTCTACAAGCAGGGGAGACTATAACTATTACTAGTGCTTATAGATCGTGGGCTCTGCAGAAGACTCTCTACGAGTGTTACATTAATAAGCAGGGTGGTGTGTGTCCAGGTGGTTGTAGAAGCTGTAATTTTGCCAACCCGCCAGATTGTAATGAGATACATCAGAGAGGACTAGCAGTAGATGTTTGTTATAGTGGCTTTGGTGTCAATACTTGTGTTAATCAAATTATGGACAGTGATTATAATTGTATTGGACGTACTGACCCACCTTGCACCAGCTCTCTTAGTAGTGCCGAGACGCGTTTACGGGACATAATGACCAATGCTGGTTTTGATAGTTGGAGCGGAGAATGGTGGCATTTCAATCTATAGATAACAGCAAATATTATGAAAAATAAAAAAACAACAATTTGGAAACTAATCGGAGTGTTAGTAGGTGTTTATTTATTTTTTCATTATACTATAGCTTTGGCAGAAACTGGCGCCGTAGAGTTTACACCCGAAGTCACAATACCCGGCGGTCCGTTTACAGCCGGCATCAAAAGCACAGTTAGCACCGGCGATATGATTGGTACCTACATTGTTTCTCTATATCGTTATGGTGCTATTTTGGCTACCATTGTGGCTATGTTTATGTTGGTCTTAGCTGGTTGGAAGTGGCTATTGGCG
>JAHFJB010000017.1 GCA_023246135.1 Candidatus Parcubacteria bacterium | reverse complement strand
CCCGAGCATGTTCTATGACTACCTCTACCAAAAGCATAGTTTTCTCAAAGATTTATCTTTCAAAACTATCTGCCAAAAATTTTGGCAGCTCTTTATACACAATAAATGCTTCAACATCATTGATCTGGATTATGTAGAAAAAATAGAAAGAGAGACCATTAAGCTGGATGTAGATAAAATAAAAAATTCTCCCATAAAATTTTATGTGCGAGTTTTTGATCCTAAGACTCGCCAGATGAAATACTTAGACGCTAAAGAAAACACTATTTCTCGAATAATACAATCATCCAAAGTGCCACCTTATGCTTTTACAAAAGTCTTAAGCGATGAATACTTTGATGGCGGCATTATGCCTACTCGGGATTTTGTCAAAAACATTATCAAAACCAATCCCGACAAAACCATTATCTACATTTTCAATGATAAAAAAACTCCCTGGCGGGTATTCAAATATCTGCCTTGGGACATAATAGATATTATATTTAAAGCCCGTTACCTAGGGTTTCGCTACGGCCTAAAACATCTTTTAAATATCTTTAACTATCCCTATATCCACTCCTTAAAAAAATACAAGAATGTCTACGTGGTCTATGATGAAGCTTGCCCCTCCAAAAGAGAAAAAAGCCGCGATCGCATCTACCGTTCTTACCAACATGGCTTGGTCAAGGGTGAAACTATATTACGAAAAATCGGTTATATAAAATAATTATTAAACTACAAATTTATGAAAAATACAGAACATGACAACTGTCACTGCGATGACAGTGACAACTATCCTCTAAAAATCGGCGCCCCAGCCCCCAAATTTACTGCTGAGGTCTATCATCAAGATAATGTCAAAAAAATAAATCTTGATGACTATCATGGCAAGTGGGTAATACTATTTTTCTATCCAGCTGATTTTACCTTTGTCTGCCCGACTGAACTGGGAGACTTAGCTGATAAATATGAGGAGATAAAAAAACTAGGCGCTGAAGTATTGTCCATTAGCACTGACACTGTCTATGCCCACAAAGCTTGGCATGATACTTCTTCGGAAGTAAAAAAAATACAGTTCCCCATGGTGGCTGATCCCACTGGCAATATTGCTTGGGCCTATGGCACCTATATTGAGGAAGAGGGCTTGGCTCTACGTGGCACCTTCATCATTGATCCTGAGGGAAAATTAAAAACTATAGAGATCCATGATAATGGCATTGGCCGCTCTAGTTATGAACTTTTAAGAAAGCTCCAGGCCGCTCAGTTTGTAGCTAAGTATGGCGATCAAGTTTGCCCAGCCAATTGGGAACCAGGTAAGGATACTTTAAAGCCCGGATTAGACTTGGTGGGTAAAATATAAATTAGAAACTAAATTTTCCGTCCCTGCATTGCAGGGACGGTTTTTTGTTTACTCTAACTGACATTGACAAAAAAGTATAAATATGGTATATATGTATAGATGCGAAAATTCTCGCAAAACACCTTCACCTAGACAACGAGAAGGAGCAGCTAATGTACCTTATCAATCGAATCCAGACGGGGCTCAGGAACTACTGGCATGAGACTCCTGCCTACCAGGACATCATCAAGCCGACTAGGAAGTTCTGGAAGGAGAGCCTGCGTCCGTCTAAGGGGATGCAAATCATCCTCGTCATAACCCTGCTGGGCATTATCGTCCTGTTCGCCGATATCGTCGCCACTGTGGGGCGACAATAACGAGCTCAACCTAAGAGCTCCTGCTCTAACCGAGAAGGAGTTCGACGGCGGGCTCTCTTCTTTTTGTTTAAAAATCTCTACCAACTGCCACCGCCTCCACCGCCTCCACCGCCTCCGGCAAAACCACCTGCTCCACTAGATGTGGGCGGTGAAAAACTAGACTTAGCTTGAGCGCCAAAACTATTTAGACTATTAGTAAAATCCGAAGCCATAAAATTACCGGCATAAAACCCAACGCACCAATTTGGGTTGCCTTGATAAATCCCTTCAAATTGCTTGGCCCACTGTTTTTCTACTCCCAGAACCATGGCATAAGGTAGAAGAGCCTCAAAGTGCTGAGGGTTCTTCTCAGGCGCATTATGAAATTCTAACCTATCTTTTTCGGCGACACTCAAATATTCTTTAAGCCCTAAAATATATTCCTTGGTCAGCACGCCCTTTGCTGTGCGGCGAGGCATATGCCAGCCAAACACAGCAATAATACCCATGCTAACTATGATAGAAATATAAAGGGCGAACCCATTAAAATTATTTCCCGAAATGCCTTGTAAAACAGAAACTAACACACCAAGGGCGACAAATAACAAGACAGTATATTTAGCCCTAGCCTGTTTGGGATTTTTTACAAAATAACCTTTGGCGGAAACAGATTCGTATATCTTTTCATCAACAATTTTGCGCCACTGATAAGCCTCGTCTAAATCCGACAGTAAAACCGCCACCTTGGCTTTGGCTTCTAGCTGATAATCTTTTAATTTTTCCTGGCTAGAAGCCTTATGAAACAGATTTGCCAGAATTTCCTGCTCATAATCAGGCAGTGAATTATCTTCATCTTTTAATTTTTCTAATAAGTAGTCAGCGGATTTTTTCAATATGCCGGATTTCTCAATCCTAGTAATCTTTAGATATCCCTGTATAGCCAAATAGACAATCTCAGCTGAAATATCTTGGCTATGCACGTTTTCATCAACAATAGAACCGACCTCAGCTGGACTCAAGTTGTCGGGCACGTCATATTGGACAATGATATTGCCTCGACCCTTTGGATCACGGCCGCGTTTATACCAAAGTATAAACATGACTAATAAAGAGATTATTGGTAAAAAAAGTATAGCGTTTTCTTTCAAAAAATTGGCAACCTTCTGCCCCGAGCTGGGCTCAATGATAATACCCTTGGGCAGGCTAACCAAAACCGTGAGTATACCTTCAGGGCTTATTTGATTTTGCTGAAAAATCAAACCGCTAAGTTTGACACTATTATCATTTTCGAATAAATATCTCATACCGCTACACTCCGTATCACTACCAAAACTGCCCGTATAACACTTTGCCTGAACATTATTATAATCTATCGCCTGTGGCAGCCAAACTGTAGCTACACTACTTATAATAGGCACAGTCCAAGCTCCGCCTACAACATCCCAATACAACTGATCATAATCTTTTTGAAAAATATAAGGATGCACCACTTTATAACTGATAACATAAGTCTTCAGACCGGTCACATAGGCATTGGCATCGCCTATTTTGATGCGCTTATCATTGCCACTATTGGATACCGAGAAACCATAGCTGTGACCAGTCTCATCCACTACCGACACCTGACTAATATCGGTGTGGCGGGTAAAAAGTCCGTCTTGATAAATATAAGGAATGTCCCGATAAATACCATGCCTTTGCAAATCCCCAAAATTATAATCAATGCGCTCAGTGATGTTGATACTACTGTCAATATTCATCTTGATATCAACTCCATAGTTATCAATCTTTTCTTGAGCCCAAACACCCTGAGCTAAGAGTAATCCTCCTGCTAAACTAAACAAAAATAAAATGGTTTTTTTCATATTTTTATAATAACAAATAAATTCTATCATAAGGCCATAAAAAATGGTATAATTCAATTATATGTCTTTACCCATAGAATACGAAGCCACTTTTTTGGACATTGATGTGCCAAAAATCAGGCGACAGCTAAAAAAAATTGGCGCCAAAAAAATATATGCTCCCTTTCTGCAAAAAAGATATAATTTTGATTTACCAAAAGACAAGCGGGGCTCTTGGCTACGCTTACGCCAAGAGAAAGGAAAAATCACTCTGAGCCTCAAAGTAGTTGGTGGCAAAAGAATGACCGATCAAAAAGAAATTTGTCTACACATCAATGACCTGGATTTGGCCAGACAACTTTTACTGTATATAGGTTGTAAACAAAGAGCTTACCAAGAAAATTGGCGCGAATTATGGAAAATAAATAACACGGAAATCACCATTGACCACTGGCCCTTTTTAAATCCATACCTAGAGATTGAGGCTCACTCCGAAAGCAAAGTAAAAAAAGTTTGCCAACTCTTGGGTCTAGATTATAAAACAGCCCTCTTTGGTAGTGCTGATAGAATCTATGCCAAAAAGTATAAAATACCTTTGAGACGCATTGACTACCATACTCCACGTATTGTCTTCAATATGCGCAATCCTTTTTTGAAAAAATAATATGCCAAAAATAAATTTAACATCTTACGGTGCCGCCGGTGAAGTCACTGGCTCTTGCCACTTACTGGAAGTCGGCAGCTTCAAATTGCTAGTTGACTGCGGCTTGTTTCAAGGCGGTGAGGAAAACTACAAAAAAAATTGGCAAGACTTTGGCTTTAACCCCAAAGACATTGACGCTGTAATACTGACTCACGCCCATTTGGACCACTGCGGACGCCTGCCTCGCCTCTTTGGCCAAGGTTACAAGGGCCCAGTCTATGCCACTTCCCCCACCATTGATCTAGCTGACGTAGTCCTAGAAGATAATTTTAAAATTATTCAAGAAAAAACTAGCCACTTAAAATTGGGCCTACTCTATACCAGTGTTGATCTTAAAAAACTTTATCAAAATTGGCGACCAACTGAATATTATAAGCAACAAAGCCTAGGCAATAATTTAAGTTTTACTTTTCACAATTCTGGCCACATCTTAGGTTCAGCTCTAGTGGAGATAAGAGTTGGCGCTAAGACCATAATCTTTACCGGAGACCTTGGCGCTATTAATATGCCTCTGGTCAAAGACGTGGACTATCTGACTCAAGCTGACTATGTTATCACCGAGAGCACCTATGGCGACAGGGCTCATGAGAATAGCCGCGACCGCAACCAAAAACTTATTTCTGCTGTGCAAAAGGCTACTCTTAATCATGCCACCTTGCTTATCGCTATCTTTGCCATTGAAAGAACCCAAGATATACTCAAAGTCCTCAATGATTTCTATGAAACTCATCTTGATTTCAGTGCGCCAGTATTTCTAGACAGCCCCATGGCTGACAAGGCTACTGAGATTTATGAAAAATATATAGACTATCTCAACCCAGCGGCTCAAGATACCCTCAGGGTTGATAAAGATATTTTCAAATTCCCTCATTTGAAGATTACTAGCCGCGTTGAAGAATCCAAGCTGATAAATGCTGTTCGCCCACCCAAAGTCATCTTATCTGGCTCAGGCATGATGGAAGGTGGCCGTATCATTCACCACTTGGCGCACACGGCACCTGATCCCAAGAATCAAATAATGTTTATGGGCTATCAAGTGCCCGGCACTTTGGGTGCAAAACTGCTCAATGGCGCTTTTGACTTTGATTACTATGGCAAAAAGGTGGCCATTAAGGCTAGCGTAGATCAAATTGATGGCTTTTCTGCTCACGCTGATTTGCCAGCTCTCCTCACTTGGTTAGGACACTTCCAAAATCAGCCCCAAATAATCCTAGTCCATGGTGACAAAACAGTTTTGCCTAAGTTTAGCCAAACTATAAAAGAAAAATTAGGTCTAGAGGCTAGGGCTCTAATACCCGCTCAAACAATTGAATTAAACTAAACTAAAAAACCACCCCCTAGACTCTTCCCGAGGATGGTTTTTATATTATCTTCGCTTATTTAAAGGGTTTTCTACTTCTACCTCTTCTTTAACTGTCTTTTCCTGAGGCAGGACCGGATATTTGACCAAATCCAAACCCCCTACATAGCCCACTGGGTCAACCAAATCCCGTTCATCAACTGGCTGACGGCTAGCCGGTGGTGTTGGCCTATTTTGGGGCATAAATTTGCGATCTTTATTCTGTTTTTTAAATATTTGTACCATATCTTTTGAGTATAGACACTATACCAAAAAGCTGGCTTTATGCCAAGCTTCTCTCAGTTGGACTTTTTTAAAAAAAGGATTTATAATAGAAAAACCCAAAATAAAAACAAAAAAGACAAGAATTTGGCAAACCTACATCTTGTGTGATATAATACTATCCAGACACAAGATATAGTAAAAAAACTAATCGCCAGCAAAATCTTTGTCTTTTTTTGTGGCCTTGCAAAATAAAAAAATATTTAAATATACCCCCATGCTAAGCAAAAAAATCATCAAGCGGGATGGTCGAGCCGAAGCCTTTGACCAAGACAAACTCCAAAATTCCATTAGCCAAGCCATAGTCAGTGCCGGCCTCAAAGATAATCCTTTGGCCGACAAATTTAGCCGCCAAGTTTCTGAATATTTGGAGACTAATTACGCTGACCGAGATAATATCACCACTGATGATATCAGGAGTGCTGTAAATATAGTTCTCTTGGATAATAATTTGTCCGAAGTAGCCAAAATCTACTCCAAGATGAGGGGTAAAAAAATAAATCACCAGCAAAAAATATTTCCTCAAATAAAACAAATCAAAAAGCGCGATGGCAGTATCATGCCCTTTTCCCAAGAAAAAATTTTTAGTGCCGTTTTCAAAGCTGGCCAAGCTTCCGAAGAATTTGATGAAATTGAAGCTAAGCGTCTGGCTGATGTGGTCACCGCTATCCTTGAACACAAATTCAATCAACACTTAGTGCCGACAGTTGAGCAGATTCAAGATATCATTGAAATCATTCTCATCCAATCCAACTGGGCTAAGACAGCCAAACACTATATCCTCTATCGCGAACAGCGCAAAAAAATTAGACTGGAGCGCGGTAAAGAAATCGTTTCCGAAGAAGTCAAAAAACTCCAAGAAGCCAATATCCCTTTAAGCAAACAAGCTCAACATATCCTCAACAGTTCCACTGGCTTTGATGAGCTGGGCCGCATCATTTTTCTTGACCGCTACTCTATAAAAGATAAAAAAGAATACATAGAACTGGGTGACTTAGTGATTGTTATTAGTCGTGAAGATCGCAAGTATCCCAAAAAGGATCTGGGCATTGTCAAAAAGATGCTACCCAATGATAGAGCCCTCTTGCATATGCTTACTGGCATCTA
>JAHFJB010000016.1 GCA_023246135.1 Candidatus Parcubacteria bacterium | reverse complement strand
CCTTTGATACGACCCCGCGTCAAACGCGGTGCCGAGCCCCCTAATACCCACCACCTGTGGATACCTACCGTATTGGGCCGGTAAGCACGCCCTTAGACAGTCTTGATAATAGGGCAAACCTCCCTGTTGCGAACCTTTCTTCTCCCAGACAGCCTTCCCAGAGGAAGGCGACGAGTAAATGTGTGCAACATCATAGCACAACTATAAACTCTACGCCAAATATAAAATTTGTCAATAGCCTCAGCTAAAATAACAAAAACCCCGTACCATAACGATACTGAGTTAAGAGAGCCTAACTTATATATATTTTATAGAAAAAATTGCACCAAATTTATAAAAAAATCATAAATTCTGCCAAAAATATTGATATTACTGAAATTATCTATCAAAATAACAGCCAACAACACCCA
The DNA here is from genome assembly GCA_023246135.1 of Candidatus Parcubacteria bacterium. Taxonomy (GTDB): domain Bacteria; phylum Patescibacteriota; class Patescibacteriia; order UBA1558; family GWA2-36-10; genus JAHFJB01. The sequence goes on along the minus strand of JAHFJB010000016.1, from coordinate 6,797 downwards.
AGGGCCATTGACAGCAAATTTTTGCTTAAAATCATCAAAACGATAAGGCAAAATAGCAAACAACAGTTTGGAGCCATCTAGCGGTGGTATAGGAATAAGGTTAAAAACTCCCAAAACTAAATTTACCAATATCAAATGGGCTAAAAATACTAATACTAGACTATCTGGAGATAGTAGACCAAATACTCCTCTTATAATCACAATAAATAAAACTACACTCAAAAAATTAGATAAGGGTCCGGCCAAAGCTACCAAAGCTTCGCCCCAGCGCTTAAAACGCAGATTATAAACATTGACCGGCACTGGCTTGCCCCAGCCAAAACCAGCAATAAGCAACATCAAAGTACCAAAAATCTCCATATGCATCAAAGGATTGAGGCTCAAACGCCCATTGTACTTGGCTGTGTCATCCCCTAGATAACTAGCGGCAGCGGCATGGGAAAATTCATGAATAGTTAGGGCATAGATTATGGCCAAAACTAAGATAAGAAACATCTGGGGGCTAGAAAATAGACTTTGTATAAGCATAGTATATATTGGGCTGCACTCTAAGCGCGCCTTTGACAAAAATAATATTTTATGTTAGCATGATGAAACGCTGTATAGGTTATTATAGCTTAATTAATCGGAAAAAATCAAACGTATGGCCAAAATCTGCCAAATTTGTAATCGCAGTGCTGTTGTCGGCAACAGCCGCTCCCACTCCAATATTGCTAGTCGTCGCAGTATGAGTATTAATTTACAAAGAAAAAAAATCGGCACTGAACGCCTAAAAGTCTGCACTTCTTGTATCAAAACTCTCAACAAGCTAAAAAAGAAAACTACTGTCTAAAAATTTTAACTCACATAATACAGTAGCCGCGTCCCCGCTTTGCGGGGACGCGGCTATCTTTTTATATCTATAACAAAAAACAAAAAGGCGTTTGTATCGTTGCTGGCCAACAAATAAAACACCTTTTTGCTAGTCACACTTCAGCATCTTTGATTTTGGTTACTGATTAGATGACTATGAGCTCATCTTTGGAATATGTTATACCCCTGTTCACACAGGTGGGTGCTCGCAGGCCAACAGCCACAGCTCCAGCCGATATAAAGCTCCCTATAAATATTGTTGTAGAGTTACATATTGTCCCAAAGTTAAAGAGCTCTATTTTCAATATAGCATCTTTACAAAATCTATGCAAAACCCTGCACCATTACGGTGCAGGGCTGATTTTTAAAATAATAAATTTATTATATTTATTCCGCAAAACGTTTATAATCAAAAATTACTTTACGATCACCAAACCAATGCTCAATCTCATGTTGAGCTTCTTGTGGTGTTTCCGAAGCATGCACCAAATTCATGACTGCTCGCTTTTCAGTATTGGCCACAGCCGGAGAATCAGCTGAATAGTCGCCACGAATGGTACCCATGTCAGCCATACTAGGGAGAGTCACACCACAAATTTTTCTAACCATATCAACTGCGTGTACGCCCTCAACTACCATCCTGACTAGTGGCGCTGAAGTCATATATTCTACTAGCCAACCTCGGACCATCTGACCAATCTCTAATTCATCGCCAGTACCTAGCTCCTTTTCCGCACTAATTCCATACTTGGCATAAGTGGTCAAAGTCTTTTGGCCTAAGCGCCGAATCCAAGCTTCATCTTTGGGATAATGATCATCAATCTGCTTGGTGGTTGGTTGAAACATTTCCAAAGCTACTATTTTTAAATCACGCTGTTCAAAACGTCTGATAATTTCACCAATCAAACCTTTCTTGACGCCATCCGGTTTGATCATCACATAAGTTTTTTCTTTCTTAAAATCCATACAGTTAAACCTTTTAAAATTATTTTTTAATTTTGGCCATTTCTTTTTTAACAGCGTCCACGACTTCCGCTGGGGTGATATTGGCTTTGACCAAATAACCGACTGCGCCTAATTGCTTGCCACGTTCAATATCTTCATCCTGACCAAGATTGGTTAAGAGTATTACCGGTATATCTTTGGTGGTAGAATCACCCTTGAGTGACTTGAGCACTGAAAAGCCATCCATCTTGGGCATAATTATATCTAACAAAATAAAATCTGGCTTAACACTTTTGGCCAGCTCCAAACCTTGGGCGCCGTCCGGGGCCTTGTGCAATTCAAATCCTTCGTTGCCAAACTTGACCTCGTACATATTGGCTAACATCTCTTCATCCTCTATTAAAAGGATTTTTGGTTTATTGTCTGCCATAAAAATTTTAAAATTAATGACTTAATGCCTTTATTATAGGCTAAAAAAAAGGAAAAATCAAGCCAAAAGAAAGAGGGCCACTTTGCGCAAGCGAAGTGGCCCCCCGGGTTCAAGTGATGGCCTGCTGGCCAGAAATTTGGACGATGGTCGCCCGCCTTTCAAGGACACCTGACCCTTGCCAGCCCCGTCGCGTGGTCACGCGCCGGGGCGTCACGTATTGCCGAGCTGGATCCCGACGTAGTTGGTGCGCGTGTTCATCACCGCGTCGTAGGTCGAGGTCGTCGACAGCGTTACCTCGGAGATCGCCGCCGAAGTCGTCGTATAGTTGGCGCCGGAAAGACCGACGTAGATCCCACCGGCATCACCGGAATACTCCGCCTTCTGGACAGAAACGATCTCGACCGCCGTGATCTTGGCGCCCCAGATCGAACCGTCGCTCGTCGGCATGCCCATGATGGACACCGTGTTCTCGGCCGCCGGCTGGACGCCCAGGATCGCGATGGACGTCGATGCCGCCGTCGGAGCCGTCGTCACGAACACCGTCGAATTGGAGATCATCAAGTCCAAGGTCGAGGCGGACGCCACCGCATACGTCGCGAGCAGCATCATCGCCACGAGCGCGAATCCTCGTTTGACCACGATAGGTCCTCCCTCCGATGGAGACATAGAAGACACGCATGGATGTCAGGCAGGTGGTGCGGTTAGAAGACGCCGACGAAGAGAATTATTCTCCTTTCTCCATGTTTCCATGAAAAGGGCCAACCAAGAGCTCGTGACCTGATTTGGCCATAAGCTCACAAACATTACATAATATAACATATATATAAAATTTGTCAAGACCATGCCCTATCTTAACAATAAAAAAACAAGCTATTTGAGCTTGAAAAGAATTGAGGGCGCGGTCTAGTGACCAACTGCTGTCGGTATAAACCGCGCCCCATCGACAGACCCCTAGTGGGCCGGTAGTTCACGCCGTGCTGCGTGCTACGTCCCGTTCAGGGTCATGGCGCCGGCGATCTTGTCGGCCTTCTTCTTCTCGGCCTTGGCCTTCTTCTGGACCTGCTGGAACGGGGATCCGCGATTCTTGGTCATGGCAGTAACCTCCTGTGGGTGTGCCATGGTCGACATCCGCGTGCTCTTTCGAGCGTGTCTGAGTCCCCTTTTGAACAGGTGACTCGTAACTCCAACCACTTTGCCCCGAAAACTCGGCGTCACATACTGTTTGGGATGAAAATACTCCCTTTTTGAAGAAGTCCCTTACAGAGAATCGATGACACCAAGCCTTACAGAGGCTCAACGGTCGTATTAATTTTAACAAATTATAGAGAAAAATCAACTATTTTACCCACCACTTAATACCATCGCTTAGCACTGTAATCGTGCCCTTATCCTTGGTCTCTTTTATCTGACAGCCGGCTTTATCCAAGCGATCTAGAGCTTCCTTGTGAGGATGACCAAATTTGTTGTCCTTACCAACTTCAATAACACACAACTCCGGATTCACGGCTGATAAAAACTCCTCTGAAGAAGAATAGCGACTACCATGATGGCCCACTTTGATTATTTCTGCAGACAGATCAAAACCTGATTGTAAAAGCCTGACTTCCTCTTCGCTAGGCAAGTCGCCCATTAGTAAAAAATCAACTGTGCCCGCCGAAACTTTGACTACTACTGAACTCTGATTAAGATCCTTTAGTTCACCACCCTCGGCCATGAGTATTTGCCAACTAGTGTCTTGCCCCAAATCATATCTTTGGCCAATCACTGCCTCCTCCACTCTTAAGTGTTTTATTGATACGGCTTCTTGCCAAGCACTATAGAGCGGACTATCGCCAGCTACTTTGGGTATAATAATATTTTTTATATTATATTTACGAGCCAGCTCTACCAGACCAGTATAGTGGTCATCATGAAAATGGCTAATTATCACATAATCAATAGTCCTATCCCACCAAGGCAAATGTTCACTCACTTGATAAAGCAAATTATTATCAGCTCCACCATCTACCAAGACATTGGTACCTTGAGGTGTGCGCAGCAAAATAGCATCACCTTGACCTACGTCTAAAAAATAAACGGCTAAGTTTTTATCTTTGGCTTGAAGGCTACAAAAAAGTATTAGCCATAAGCCAATCATTAAAATAAAAATTATTTTAAATTTATTCATAATCTTGCGGCTTCAAAACAAAAGTAAATAAAAGCAAAAATATATAACTAAAAACTAAATACCCCCTCGAAAAACCGTTGATATTTAAATAAGCGTAAGGCACGCGAGATAAAAGTTCCCCTACCTCCACCATTATTTTAAATAAAATAAAAAGTGGCCAAGCGGCCAGTTGACCCAGTATTGATAAGTAACCAAAAATAGCCAGGATAAAACCAAAAATTAGAATCATAGTCGCTAGCGGCAAGATCAAAAAATTGGCTAAGGGTGAAATCAGAGATAAAATCCCAAAATTGTAGGTTATCAGTGGCCAGATAAAAAACTGGGCCGCTAAGGTAGTAGCCAAAACCTCTCGAATTTTAAAAACATCTGGCAAACAAAAAAAAATCTTTTCTAAGAAACGGCTATAAAAAATCAAACCAAAAACTGACAAAAATGATAGTTCAAAACCCAGGTCATAGCGAAGCAAATACGGATTAGCGATTGCCAAAACATCCGCCACTAATACCAAACTATAAACAGACAAGCTAGCCCGCCCCAAAAATGGCCCCACAAGAGTAATCATGACCATCAGGCAGGAACGCAAAGCTGACGGCAGCCAATTGATAAGCGCCAAATAAAAAATTAACGAAATAAGTAGAAAAACAAAAACCGACTGCCGTCGCAAACCAAAAGACAAAAGCAAACTCTGTATCAGCCAGACAATAATCACCATGTGCGAGCCGGAAATAGCAATAATATGGCTCAACCCCACTTTAGAAAAAATTGACCTAATCTCTGGGCTGAATTCCCGCTGGGCCCCTAAAAGTGTAGCTTTGGCTAGCGAAGAAGCTGGCTCAACTAGATAATCATCCAAGTTATGCCAAAAATAGTTACGCACTCGAGACAGATAATAGCCAAGGTCTTTGTTTTGGCCAATTAGCTTTATTTGCGGACGAAAGCACAGGGCCCAGATATCGTCTTTGGCCAAATACTTATCATAAGCAAAAACCTTACCAGTCTCATCGGCTAGGGGTTCGGGCCGGTTAAGGCGACACTTTATCTCTAAGACATCACCATAATCATACTCGGGATAAAGCGGCGCATATATCAAGATCTTGCCGGAAAAATTGGACAAGCCACTAGGCCGAAAAATCAGGTTCCAGCCGTCGAGCTTCTTGTCCGTGCTGACAACCTGACCGCTAAAATTATAAAAATCTCCCCACAAAAAATCAGAATTTTTCGGATTAACAAAAAAATCAGGCGCAAAAAAATCCACACCTAAAAAAATAAGACTAGCCAGTAAAAATAACTTACTTTTGCTCATCGCCATCGCTTTTCTTAATCGCTAGCTATATTTAAGCGGAAAAAATCACTTTTGTCTAGTTGCTTAAAATATTTGGCACGAGTGGCAAAAACGGCAGTTTATAACCATTGTATAATTTTTCTTCAGCGGCCCACAAGATATTGGCTTGGGCTTGGTCAGCTAGTTCAAGCTCATCAGACAACAAATAGGTCTTAAGACTAGCCCCAGCCTGTATATCAGTAGCTGTCAAGAACAATTTAATATCGGTACCAGTGTTTTTGACAATAATCGGCTTAGCCCAATTGGCTTTGACAATTATCTTATTATCCAAAATATTTATGTCAGCAATATAGGTTTCGTCATCTATTTTAATTTCGGCTTTGCCCAATTTTACATTTTGAGCGTCTAAGAGCCAACTCAGCTTATAAATTTTTAGTTCATCACGGCCGCGAGACCTAACCTGAATATCATAGAGTTCGTTCCAACCGTCTGATAGTTTGGTATTTAATTTGCCAACGGTAAGCTCTGGAAAAAATCCCTGAGACTTGGCCTGGCTCAATTTTATGCTTTGGGATAAATCAACCTCTACCCCGGAAGCATAGCCTAAGCCGCTGACTTTATCCAAATTAAATTCATAATCACCCTGGGGCAGGCCAAAAGCATGGAGCTCAATATTGGCTTTATTTTTTATAGACAAAGCAATAGGCTTAGTCAAATTAAAAGACAACAGGCCATCTTGGCTTTTAGCCTCTCCCAATAATTTTTTATCAGCTATCAGAGCAAACTTAGCTCCATCAACATCGGGTCCAATCAAATTAATATCTACTTTATTAACATCAACCATTTCGCTGTCTGTCGTTAAAATAAAGTTAGCCACCCTTTGTGGCAAATCACTGGCTATCAAAAATTCTTTGTCAGCTGAATTGCTAAAAGCCAAAATCTGGCCACTCTGAGCAACTGATACTAGGCCACTACTCTCTGGCCACTGACCTTGAGGCATAAAATTATGACCCTGATAAGACAAGGACAGGCTAGCTGAATCAGTCAACCTAAAACTAAAAATATCACTAGTGGCCAATTTATCAGTATTAGCCAAAAATAAACTAAAATGATTTTGGCCT
>JAHFJB010000015.1 GCA_023246135.1 Candidatus Parcubacteria bacterium | reverse complement strand
ATGCTCAAAGAAACTGGAGCTGAATTGCCCTTACTTACTCGTATACTTATTAGCATATCTGAGTTTATGTCCAAAGATTGGGCGTGGATACTTTTTGGTACAGCCGGTCTCATAGTTTTTATGAGATTTTGGACGCGATCCAAACCAGGCAAAGTTACTTGGGATGCTGTCAAGATTCAAATCCCGATCTTTGGCCCTCTGTTTAAAAAAATTTATATTGTCCGTTTTACCAGAGGTTTGTCAACGCTTATTAGAGGCGGAGTGCCAATTGCTTCAGCTCTAGCCATTACCGCTGAGGTTGTGGATAACCGTGCTTATCAGAAATTAATACTAGATACAGTTGATGAAGTAGAGGGCGGTAATTCTATTGCTACTTTGTTTGTCAAATCACCACTTATGCCCAAGATGTTGGGGCAAATGATGGTCATAGGCGAGCGTACCGGTAAATTGGACAATGTTTTGGAGAGACTAAGCAGTTTTTACGGCCGAGAAATTGATAATTTGGTAGTAGGCCTGACTTCGCTGATAGAGCCGATGATTCTTGTTATCATGGGTGTGGGTGTCGGCGGTATGGTCGCAGCTATTATGCTTCCTATGTTCAAGGTGGCTCAGAGCATTTCTTGATTTCTGGTTGTTAGATTATATAAAAAGTGCTATAATTATTGTAGTTTTAATTAATTAAATCCCGAGTGATTAATAAAAAAGTTAGAACTTTGGGGATCTCAAGCTTTAACTTAAAATAAGTAATCGCTCGATAGCGAGGGGAGGTGAAAAAATGTTAAATAAAAAAGGTTTTACTTTGGTCGAATTGTTGGTGGTTATTGCTATTATCGGTATTTTATCCACAGTAGCAGTAGTCAACTTGAACAGCGCCCGTAACAAGGCGAGAGTCGCAGCCGTTCAGGGCAGCTTATCAGCTGTGATACCAGCTATTATTTTGTGTAATAACGAAAATGCGGCGATAGCACAGACAGGCGGTACTGCTTGCGCGATTGCTGCCCCTGCTACAGCTTGGTCCTTTAGTTCTAATCTATGTGTTGGCCATACGGAATTTGGTAATTGGCCAAGTTTTGGTAATAATGGCACAGCTGGCACTTGCATCAATGTTCCTAGTGATGGTTCCTTCACTATTACTGGTGTAGCAGAAACAGGAACTACTGACACCACTGTCACCTGTACGGCTACTGGTTGTACTACGTCTTAGAACTTAATTTTTTCTAAATTCAAAACAAAAACAACCTTCGAGGTTAAAATAACTTCGAAGGTTGTTTGTTTTTGGGAGTATTTTGTGGTATAATATTACAATATGAAGGGTAGAAAAGGTTTCACATTGGTTGAATTATTAGTGGTGATTGCTATTATTGGTATTTTATCTACAGTAGCAGTAGTCAATTTGAACAGCGCCCGTGATAAGGCAAAGGTGGCTGCTGTTCAAGGTAGTTTATCAGCTATGATACCGGCAATTATTTTGTGCAATAACAGTGATGTCACTATTCAAAATGGCGCGGGCATAGATTGTATAAGCAGTGTACCACCCGTTGGATTTAAATCTTGGGTTGAGGGGGGCACTATGTGTAGCATCAATGGTGCAAAGTGGCCGATAATAGGAAATAATGCTTATCATGGCGCGGGTAGTTTTTGGTTTTGTATTAATGATAAGAATGAGGGAACCTTTTTTATCTGTGCCACTGCTTCTGACTCCTCTGGGCCGGATAGCCCTACTAGAATTTGTTGTTCGGCATCTGGTTGTAATGTCATACCTTGGTAAGGGGGTTAGTATAAAATTTTATGTTTAATTATAGCTTAAAAACAAAAATTATTTTTAGCTTAGGGCTCTTAGCCTTGATAGTTTTGTCTATGGTTTTAGTCAATTTGCAAAACAGCCGAGCCCGTGACTTAGAGCTGGTCTCCCAAGTCAGATCTTTGGCTACTGACCTGGAGAATTATTATAGTAAGTTCAATGCTTATCCGGAAATCAAAAAAACCAAAGTCGCCGATATTGGTATTTTGACAGAGAATGGTTTCAATCAAGCTGGCAAGAAAATTTATTTTAGAGGAAATTTAAATTGGGCAGGGGAAGCTACCCTAGCTAGCAATGCCACTAATTATAGCTTAGAATTTAGTCTGCAAAACAGCTGGCCTATTTGGAATTTGACCAAAGCTGGCCGTTGTCGTTTGACAGCCAATATGGCTATGCAATGTATAGCTAATCGTTGATTTTTATTGCTACCACAAAGGTTCTAATTATGTTATAATAAAGCTACTATGATAGTAGCTTTAGTTTTTATTTTCGGTGCATTTATTGGCAGTTTTTTAAATGTGGTTATTTTTCTTTTGCATCGGCAAGAATCATTTATCAAAGGCACCTCTAAATGCTTATTTTGCGGCCATCGTTTAATGCCCTTAGACCTAATGCCAATCTTAAGCTATTTTTATCTTAGGGGTCATTGCCGATATTGCCGTCAGCCTTTTTCTAAGCAGTATCCGCTGGTAGAATTTTTTACCGCTCTGATATTCGTTTTAGTGTATTTGCATGTTTTTCCTGATCCTAATAATTCTTTATTTTCTGCCAAAAATATTTTGTATTTGATGGATTACTGGGCCTTGGCTGCAGCTCTGATAGTAGTTTTTGTCTATGATTTTAAATATTATTTGATTCTAGATACAGTGATTTGGCCAGCTACTGTGTTAGCTATAACTGTCAATTTGTTTTTAGGTTACAATCCGCTTCATTTGCTCTATGGCGCTATCATTGGCGGCGGTTTTTTTGCCTTGCAATTTGCTATATCTCGCGGTCGCTGGATTGGTGGGGGAGATATAAGGCTGGGGATGCTTATGGGTGTTATTTTGGGTTGGCCTTATATTTTGGCGGCTTTGTTTATTGCCTATGTCTTAGGCAGTTTGATTAGTGTGATTCTGATTTTGTATAGGAAGAAGGCTTGGCATGACAAAATACCCTTTGGCACTTTTTTGGCGCTGTCCACACTCATTACCATGCTTTATGGGCCAGCTTTAATTACTTGGTATTGGTCATTATTTATTTTTTAAATTTGTAAATTATTAATTTTAAATATTATGTTTAGAAAAATCAAAACAAATCAAAAGGGTCTTGCCTCGCTGAGTCAAAGCGGGTTGACCTACATAGAACTTTTGGTAGCCATTGGTATTATTGCTATCTTATCAGCTCTTTCTATGTTCTATATCAAAACTAATACTAGAGAGGACGTGAGGCGAGCCACTGAACAGCTGGCCGCCGACATTCGTTTGGCTAGAAATATGGCTATCTCTAGGACAATTACCAGTTTTGGTGATGGCACAACAGAATACCCAGAGGATGGTTATGGTATTTATTTTAGGGATTCAGATGTTAGCGGGCAAGTGAGTTATTATATACTCTATGCTGGTCGAGGCAATGACGGTTTTGATGGTGGTTCATCTAATGGTGGTGATAAAATTATTAAAAAAGTTGATTTACCAAAATCTAATCTTAAGATAAATGATGTAAATAGTTTCGCTGCGCAGGGATATTTTGCTTTTTATACAGAAAATTCTATTAGTACTAGTTTGGGCAAGGACATGCTATCTCGCTATATCATTGAAATACTTGATCCTTGTGTCGTGACTAATACTAATGGCACTTGTCTAAGCGGTTATCGGGGCGTCATTAATCTAGGTGAAAAATCTGGTGATCAATATACAATGTCCAATGTTGGTGTATCTTATAACACAGTTAACTTGCCCTTGCCCCCTACCCCGCCACCTGAGCCGCGTGGTGCCAAAGGTCTCAGTCCGGCGTTAGGTGGAGATAATCCTGGTGGAGATAATCCTAGTGGTCTATAATATTTTAATTTAATGATTTTGGTCAAGGTTCTGCTTCGCCGTCCATTTCGTCACGAGACGATAGTTGAGGCGGGTTGGCAAAAAAAAATGGCAAATAATACCAAGCGCCAGACAAGGGGTGCGGGGTTTACTTTAATTGAATTGGTTATTACTATTGCTGTTTTTACAATTGGCATCATTGCGGCCTTTGGCTTGTCTTTGTCAAATGTTAATAATGCTAGAGAAAATTCAGATAGGGTTGTGGCTTCAAATTTGGCTCGTGAAGGCATAGAGCTGGTGCGCAATATTAGAGACAGTAATTGGCTCAAAGTTGATGCTAATGAAGTTTGCAGTGGTGATCCCTGTGTCTGGGATAGTGGCATTTTAAAAAATGAATTTGCCCGAGTTGATTATAATGTTTTGTCATCGGGCGAGGCTTTGGCTATTTGCAATGGATCAGGTAATATCACTACTTGTTTGAATAGTTGTCATAATGGCGGCTGTCGTTTATATATTGATAATATAAATGGTTTCTATACCCATAGTGACGTAGATGCTATGAATGTGGCCAATATGCCCACTAATTTATCTAGGGCTATTAGGATACAGAGTATTTGCTTTAAAGAAGGTGTCCCTGATTTTTTTGCTAGTCCTATGCCTGGTTATTGCCAGGCTACTTTAAACGGCAGTGTTAAAGTTGGCGTTAAAGTCACTTCTCAAGTCAGGTGGGATAGGCTTGATAAGACAGGTTATTTTACGGCGGTAGATTATTTATATAACTGGCGACGATAATGTTTGATTTTAGTAAAAAGTTGAATAGTCAGCCAAGAAGATGTGCTAGGCTTGCCCAGCAATTTGATCGTAGTGTTGGATTTACATTTGTAGAACTACTAGTTTCTATTGCTATTTTTATGTTTATGAGCGCAGCTATTATCGGTATCTATGTAGCTTTTTCTAGAAATCAAGCTCATGTCAAAGCCAATCAACAATTACTCAATGATTCTCAATACGCTTTAGAAATAATGGCACGAGAAGCTAGAAATGATTTATTTTTAGATTATAGTGTTAGCGCTTCAGATTGCTCAACTCTATTAGGTAGCACTAATTATCAAAATTGTATTGTTTTGAAGAGAGACTCTGGCCAGGTGATTGCTTTTGCTAGAGACATTAGCAATAGTAGTTTGTCTTATTTTGTTTTAACTTGCACTAATGACAACATTTTTAGTACTTGCACAGCCACTGGTTATGAAGCTTCAACTCCTCTTTTATCACCGACTCTCAATAAGATTAAGGTGGACGAATTAGCTTTTGTGATTACACCAACAACTAATCCTTTTGAAATTGGCGGGCCTAATCAGCAGCCTTTAGTGACTATCAAGCTTGGAACATCTTATGATAGCACGGTGCCAGTAGAAGCAGTATCACATCGTCTGCAAACAACAGTGTCTTCACGTATTTATAGACGTTAGTTTATGTCTAAGTTTAATTGGACAATTAAAGCACAAAGAGATGGCATGGCCTTGGTGATGTCGTTATTAATTTTGACTTTGATCATGACGTCGGTTTTGGCTATGGCTAAGATTATTATCGGAGAAATTAGGATGTCTTTGAATACTGGTAATTCAGTGGCCGCTTTTTATGCGGCTGAAAGTGGTATAGAAAAATCTCTTTATTATTTGAAGTATGCTAGGCAAAATCTTAGTTACCATTCTTTTAGCCAATTAGCCGGTACCAATGAAGATATGGGCAATGACTCATCTTTTAATATTGTCCAAGCTACTACCAGTACAGTCCAGTTTGTTGCCAATAATCTGACTACCTCAACGCCGGCTCAGGTAAATATTATGGACCCTCTGGGCTATATAGGTGGCGGGATTAATTGGGGAGATAATGATCCTAGCGCTTTGTATCAATATAGTATTTCTTGGTCTATAGATAAGTGTTTTCCCAGCCATGCTTCAGACAGAATAGAAATCAGTACCACTAATTTTGAAAATATGGTTGGGGGGGGAAGCAATTATTTTAATTCAGACACCTATAAACAAATTCTGAGTTGTAGATGTGCTTTTGACACTGGTATTTGCAGTAATTCCATATCTTTTTATAATCTGTCCAGTAATAAATATTATAGTTTTTCTTTTCGCCCCTTAGATGGCAATGTCCGTAAATTGACGTTTAATTTGACAAAGATTTCAGGCGGGAACACGACTCCGGTGGGTATTTTGTCGGAAACATCAATAGTGGTTGATGGTAATTATCGTAATTCTAGTTATCGTTTGAATGCCAGGATGTCTTCTATTGCGCCAATTAACAGTATTTTTAATTACGTTGTTTTTTCTGAGCAAGCTATCAGTAAGGGTTTTTAGTATGGACAAAGCCGTTGCCAAAATACGTATAGCCAAATTAACTAAAGAGATAAACCACCATCGTTATCTCTATCATGTTTTAGATACGCAGGAAATATCTGATGCCGCCCTTGATTCTCTGAAGAATGAATTGGAAAAATTGGAAGCGCAATTTCCTGATCTAGTAGAGCCAGATTCGCCCACTCAGAGGGTGGGTGGCGTGCCTTTGGATAAATTTAATAAAGTCAGGCATTCTACCAAGATTTTATCTTTAGTTGATGCTTTTAATCAGCAGGATATTTTGGATTGGCAGGAGCGCAATGAAAAAATATTAAAGCAGGCTATTAAGGATTATTATACTGAGTTGAAGTTGGATGGGCTCACAGTGGTTTTGACTTATAAAAATGGAATCTTTTGGCGCGGTGCCACTCGCGGTGACGGTGAAATTGGTGAAGACGTAACTAATAATTTAAAAACTATTGAAAGTATTCCTTTGTCTCTTAAGGATGAAGCCAATAAGAAATTGCCGGAGATACTAGAAGTGCGTGGCGAAGTGGTCATGGATAAGAGTGTATTTGCAGAGATAAATAAAGAACAAACCAGACGGGGCTTGCCTTTGTTTGCTAATCCGCGCAATGTGTCAGCCGGTTCAGTTCGCCAATTGGATCCCAAGGTAACAGCTAGCCGTCATTTGGATTGCATCGTTTTTGAGTTGATTACAGATTTGGGGCAGACTAGCCATGAAGAGTCCCATGAATTATTGGCTCATTTAGGCTTTAAAACCAGTCCCTACAATGAGTTTTGCCCCAATATTGGGGCAGCGGTTAAGTATTTGTCCAAGTGGGTAGAGGCTCGCAAAAAATTACCTTATCAGACAGACGGGGCTGTGATTGTAGTCAATGACCTTAGGCAGGAAAAAACTTTGGGGCATATTGGCAAGGCCGAACGTTGGATGCTGGCTTATAAATTTCCGGCTGAGCAGGTAACAACCAAAGTTTTAGATATCGAAGTGCAGGTTGGCCGTACAGGCGCCTTGACGCCGGTTGCCATACTGGAGCCAGTAGCAGTAGCCGGCACTACAGTATCTCGAGCTACCTTGCATAATCAGGATGAGATTGAACGCCTAGATGTACGAATCGGTGATACTGTGATAATACAGAAAGCCGGGGATATTATTCCGGATATTGTCAGTGTTTTGAAAAAGTTGCGTGATGCTTCAGTCAAAAAATTTGTTTTTCCCAAAAAATGTCCGGCTTGCTCTAGCCCAGTTTCTAAAAAAGCTGGCGAAGTAGCTTACTATTGTGCCAATCGCCAGTGCTA
>JAHFJB010000014.1 GCA_023246135.1 Candidatus Parcubacteria bacterium | reverse complement strand
AACTGTATTGATAATTATATTTATAACCTGCTTGAACTCTCGGACAAAAATATGGGCATAACCAATCGCTCTGTCCCAATACAAAAAATTATTGTTAGTAAAATAAAAACTAGCGTGTCCAAAACAAGTCGGACATTTTTTGCCACCTATCTGTCCTGTGCCACCACAAGCTTCACAATTTTTAAACTTTATCTCTTCCATAAAATACTAGAGTTGTTATATAGGCCCCAAGCTACTACCACTGGCAACAGTAACCAAAAAATAATCACCACTATATAAAATATAGTGATTAATAAAAAAATTACTAACCGGCTAAAAGTCAAAATAAATCTCATGAAAAAGCTAATCAAACGACCAGTTCTATCATATTGACCAAACATCGGTTTAAACAAACTCTTAAGCATCAATCCTAAAGCTAAATCACGATTAGAATTTTTGACTGAACGAAAAACATACAGAGCTGTCTGCTTGAGGCCCTGGCCATACCACCACAAAGGAAAATATAAAATCTCCCCAATAATATCAATCACCAGAGATTTGATAGCTTGAATTACTATATTCTGCGTCATTACCTAAATTATAACATTTTTCGTCAATAAAAAAAAGAAAAAGCGATCTTCCTCGCTTTTTCCATAAATAAATTCTACTGTTCCCCTGGGCACATATCAGCACCCTGCAAACAATCACCAGCACAATAGAGCCACTTAGAACCAGGAACCGATTCGTAAACCCAACCCATGCTCTCTATATGACATATACTAGAGCCAGAAAAATCACATTTCTCATTAGTAGCAATAGTAATTACTGCACTACAAGTGCTATTACAATAAGTACCAGCACTCTCTTTGACGTGATTACCGCACTCTTCATTCCAAGTATTACCATCATCACAGACCTCAGAACCCTGCTTATTACCATCACCGCAAGTCACGTGATAGGTAGGCAAAGCAGCGGCCGCTACCATTTCAATCGCCACACTATTATACGGGCTACAAGCACCAAAAGCGATCTTATTGCCTGTTTTTCTGGTAATATAGTAGCCGGAATCAGCCGTATTGGTCTTAGCGGGATCAATTGGTAGGCTGGGCAGATATTTGCCTATAAAATTAGTGTCAGTGACTACCAAGCAGCCGCGGGTCTGACCATCACAAGTCAGGGTGCCACTAGAGCTGCATAAGACATATTTACCACCTATACCAATAGTCGTGGAAGAAAAACCGCTAGGCAGTTGGCCATTATCTATCTCATATGTTTCTAGGGCTTTGGCTAAAGATTGGACATCATAGGTGCGGCGGGCATTTCTAGCTTCACCGGCTCTTTGCGGCGCTCGAATATTAAAAAAAACCGCCACCGCTAAAATTACCAAAACGCCAATAACAACAATGAGCTCTATCATTGTTAATCCCTTTGAATTTTTCGACCTATACTGCATATTGCCCTAAATATATTTATATTTTAGCATAAATTGAGGATTTTGTTTAGTTTAACCCCACATAGACAAACCTGAATATATATATTAAACTTAGAATATATGAAAAAATCTACAAAAAGATTGTGTCTTATTTGTGGCAAAGATCCAACTAGACGTGGAGGTTGGGTCACATATCACATAAGCTATGATCCTGAACTGAGTATTGATACTTGCCGAAGTTGTAATTTTTTAGAATACCTTTTAAGGCACCATAAATCTATAAAAAAGTTTGGCTATCGTAAATTTGGTGAAAGATATGAGAATATGAAGTTATTAAAAAACATATCCAAAAACATAAAGGATAAGAAAAAATAATATGAGAAAACAAAAATATATGGATGAAAACCCGTTGCAAATTTCCCAGATTCTTTTTACCAACTAGAGGGTATTAAATTATTTATAAAATAATTAACCCATAAATAAACTATATGTCGCTAACAAATTGCAAAGAATGTGGGAAACAGATATCTGATAAAGCCGTCTCCTGCCCTAATTGCGGTAACCCAATTAAGCCAGTAGTAATTGAACAAACAAAAAAGAGATGGAAGCTACTGATGTTGATGTCTGTGATTCTGATTATAATATCTATCTACGTATTTTTCTATGGCATGAATAAGAATAACAACGGTTTAATCTACTACGGTATATTTCTAGCCTTTGCCGGATTTATCGTCTTAGGGGTTAGCAAATTTGGTGCTTGGTGGTCAAATAAATAATAATTCTAATAATTACAGCCCGCCCCCTAAGGGGCGGGCTGGTTAATTTTTATGTTCTTACAGAGACAAATTTTTCATGGATATAAATTTTTATAATTTCCCTTTTTTAATAGCCACTCTTATCTCTGTCATTAGGTCCAAATAAAACTTCAAATTATTAAGAGTAGCCAGTCGCAGAGCCAAGGGCTCTTGAGTTTTAAATAAATGATGCAGATAAGCCTTACTGTATTGGCGCAGCAAAGGATGACCACTGTTAATCGGAGACCGGTCATTGGCAAATTTGGCATTGGTAATAACCACAGTCTTATAGAAGTTTTTCTTCAATATATTGGCCTGGCCATTCCATAGATACAGCTTGCCATGCCGGGCTTCGCGAGTAGGAATAACACAGTCAAACATATCTATACCCTGCTTCACGGCTTCAATTATATTTTCCGGATAACCCACACCCATTAAATAGTGAGGCTTATTCTCGGGCAAGGCCGATGCAGTGTAATTCAGGACTCCATACATGGTTTTCATAGACTCACCCACGGCCAGACCACCTATGGCCAAACCATCAAAACCTAAACCACTTAAATACTCGACTGACTGCAAACGCAAATCTTTAAAATCAGCTCCTTGGACAATGCCAAATAATAGTTGTTTTCTTATTTTGACTGATTTTTTGTCTAATTTATTTTTGTAATCAATAGCCATCTTGGCCCAATGATGCGTCCTATTCAATGCCTGCTCGGCTTTAGCCTTGGTCGTAGGCAAACCAACACATTCATCCAAGACCATCATAATATCGCTCCCCAGTGCTACTTGGATATCAATTACTTTTTTAGGATTTAAAATCTGAAGTGAACCATCAATGTGCGACCGAAATTCTATATTATCGCCTTTTATCTTTCTTAGATTGGACAGACTAAACACCTGATAGCCGCCGCTATCGGTCAAAATCGGCAAATCACTATTCATGAACTCGCGTAGTCCACCAAATTTTTTTATAGTAGAAATGCCCGGCCGCAAATAATTGTGGTAAGTATTGGACAAGATAATCTGCGCGCCCAGGTCTCTGACTTCAGCCACAGTCAAAGATTTAATAGCCGCCTTAGTGGCTATAGGCATAAAAAAAGGAGTATCAACCCGGCCAGAGGCAGTAGTTAATACTCCTAATCTACTATTAGTCTTTTTAGATTTTTTTATTATCTTAAACATAACTACTCAACTATGCCAATAGGCTCACTTTTGCTAGAAATCACATCAGAGGTTTTGAGCAGTTTAGAGCGGACTATGACTTCTTCCAAATTTTTGGCAGTCACTGTTGTCGGGTTAAGCAAAGTCATAGCTTGACCTCTGTCTTTATCTGTCGGCTCTACCCTAATAACAAAAGAAGCGGCGGTTGGTAAAACTGATTTATCAAAACTACTAATTGTCCATTTGAGATTTTTGCTGTCGCTAGAAAAATCTAAATAACCCTCTTGAATATCGGTCTCGCTTACAAATGATACTCCGGGCGGCAAACTGCTTTCAATCGTCACGGTCTCAAAATCACCGGTGGCTTGAGTTAGTGCCCAGACTACCAGATAATCAGTGGCCTCACCAACTTGTGGTGGCAACATGCCCGAACCAACCCGCCGGCCACCCAATTCCCAATAAATGCCGTTGGTAAATGACAAGGTCTCGCCAATGGTAAGCGTCAGCGGAGAAGATACTTGCTCCCAGCCAGTCAAGCCTTCAATATTTATCTTAACGATATTTTCTATCATCCTCTCGGCTTGTGGCTTATCAGCGACTTTTATCTGCCAAGTAAGAGTACGGCTTTCTCCGTTTGCCCATTTGGCCAAATCTTCACTTTGCTGTTTAGTCCAAGTCAGACTATTGCCATCATGGCTAGCTACTGTTTCCAAACTATTCCAATCTAAGGCTGGACTATCTAATAAAGCTATGATTTTGGAATCGGTAATATCAGTGCCACTATTATTAGTAATGTCTAATTTATAACGCAAGACATCGCCCCAATTGACAGCTTGGTCAGCGTTGTTGCCATTGACCTCCAACCTAATATCAAAGTTAGGATTAACTATTAAAAATTCTTTTTCCACTCTAGATAGGCGGCGAAATTTACTATCAGTCATATTGCCGACTTCTACCACTAGTGATTCTTGGCTCTTGCTATCTGAGGAAAATGAGCCTTTGACAGTCAGAGACTTGGTTTGATCGGGATCTAAATTTAAGATCAAGTACTGCCCACTCTCATCTTTGACAAAATCTGTTGCTTCGGCTGAGGTGCTGGTCGCTAAGACAAAATCTTCTGGATACAAAACATCCAAATACAAATTGGTCAATGGCTCAGTAGTGAGGTTATGAAAATTAATTTTCATTTCTTGGTCAGTTGATACCATGGTCTTATCTACTGAATCTATGGATAGTTCTAATTTATTGTCAGTAACTTTAGTATCAATTGTTTGTTTGACTTTGAAATCCGAGTGAAAATTTTCTGGCTGGTAGCCTAGTGTAAAAAAACTAGATAAAGCCTCATCTTTTTGACCGACCAAAACCCCTTTTATCTCCACTTGAGCTTCTTGACCCGGTGCCAAGTCTGCTAAAAACCAAGTAGTGGCATTGGTATCGCTGGGGGCCACGCTAGACTCATCAAAATAAAAACCCTTGGGCCAGCGGACACTTAACTCTAATTGCTGTAAAGTCACTACATCATTATTTTTATACTTAACTACAAAAGTAGCCTGATCGCCTGATACTATTTCGGTGGGCCCAGATACGGAAAAGTCCATACTATTGTCCACTTGAGTATTATTGCGTTGTGTCCAATACACAAAACCACCAATGGCCACTAAAAATAATAAAAACAAAAACCACAAAAAACCGCCGCGGCCTTTGGGCGCTCTTTCTAGTGTTTGGTATTCTCGAGGCACTGCTCTTTTCCCCATATTTTTTATTTCTGGTGCTTCATAAGAAGCTTGTCTGACTGGAGCTGGACTAACGCTGTCCAAATCCTTTTTTTTGATTTTAGCCATAAGCCAATAATTTTAATGCTTGTGAGGGTTTATCATAGACTGATTGATAAAACAAACTAGATATTTTTAACCACTCTTTATTTAGATTTTTATTAATGTCTTGGTTTACTAATTCATGCCAATCAGCTTGATTGATGAATTTAAGCCAAGTGACCAATTCGGCGCTGACCTCTGTGCCTGAATTGTCATGGTCTTTACATATTATACCCCGACCAGACACATATTTGCCAGCCCCGATGCTTTGACTACAAATAAGACAAGTGTCGAGTTGCGGTTGCCAGCCAGCCAAACTCAAATATTTCCACAGCCAGGTACGTACCAAAATCAATTTTTTGGCGGCACTAATATCCAGATTATCTAGGAGCGTCAGCACCTCTTCCAGTAACATGAATTCTTTCACTTTATAGCCACGGCTCTGATCTTTAAGGAGCAATTCAGCAATAGCTGAAGCCAAAGACAAATTATACAAGCTACCACGCAAATTACTAAAATCATTGATGGTGGCTACACCAGCCAGATGATCCTGCCGGCCGCGACCTATCATAATCCTGACTTTGCTAAAAGGCAAAAGATGACCCGCTAACTTATTACCCGGCTTGGCCGCTGATCTTAAGACCGCACTAATCACTCCTTCATGCACTGTAAATAAATCATATAGTCTATCCGCCTTTTGCCACGGCCGCGCTCGCAGTACAAATGCTTCTGTCTTAAAAGACATGTTACAACTTTAATCCTAAAATTATTTCTTCGCCTTCAATACTAATAACTTTATGAATTTTCAACTTTTTATCAACCGCCACCAAATCCCCAGCTGAAGTATCGCGCATCAGATCGGCTTTAAACTTATTTATCAATTCTTGAATATAAACCGATGAAGTCTGGTAAGTCTCTACTGGCCTATCACTGGGACTTAGTCCCGCATCTTTGCGCAAGCTGTTGATAGATCTGACAATTTCTCTGATAACTCCTTGATCTTTGAGATCCTGATTAAGATTGATGTCTAAAGCTATTTTAAAATTATCCAGTTCAGCTATTTCCCAGCCATCTGTAGCGACAATTTTTTCTACAATACCTACTTTTAACACATTGAGTTCATCAGCGATTATATATGAATAATCTTTGTCTAATTTAGAAACTGACTCCACTACAGCGCTAGCTAGAGGCTGCCTGACTTTCAGGCCAGCTTTGGCGCGAAGAGCATGAGCCGCTTCCACAATTTTGCGGACCAAATCCATCTGCTCTACAACTTGCTTATCAATCAATTTTTTCTCCAATTTTGGCCACTCTACCAAATGCACTGATTCTTCTTCATTTTTAAATTCACGATAAATCATCTCGGCTGTCATTGGTGCAAACGGTGCAATTACTTTGGACAATTGCTTTAAGATATATGACAAGGTCGCCGTAGCGGCGAGCCTGTCAGCCTCATCTTCACCTTTGAATCTATCGCGACTACGTCTGACATACCAAGTGGACAAAGAGTCCACAAAATCAAAAATTGGCCGCGTCGCTTTGACTAAATTATATTCTTCCATAGCCTGAGTCACTTCTTCAAGCAAGCTACTAAACTGGCTCAGTATCCATTTGTCTAAATCATTATTTATTTTCTTGGGTAAGAGCTCGCCACTTATTTTCTCCTCACCTCTAAACAACAGATAAAAATTCAAAACATTTTGCAAGATAGTGCTAAAACGGCGATAAACTGTCTGCAAGTCTTTTTCTGTAAAAGCCAAATTCTCCGCTAGCATTACTGGCGATGACAACAAGTATAGACGCAAAGCATCAGCTCCATACTTATCCATAATCAGATTGGGATCAGGATAATTATTGAGATGTTTGCTCATCTTTTTGCCGTCTTCAGCCAAAACTATGCCGTTAACAATCACATTTTTGTAAGCCACCTTTTTCTTGATGGCTCCAGCAATTACATGCAAATAATAAAACCAAGCCCGAGTCTGATCTGCTCCCTCAGCAATAAACTGAGCTGGGAATTTTTTATCAAAAGAATCTTTATTCTCATATGGATAATGAAACTGGGCATAAGGCATAGACCCAGAATCAAACCAAGTATCCAAGACATCAGGAATACGAGTCATAGTGCCACCACAGTGACAAGCAAAAGTTACTTTATCAACTACGTGCTTATGCAAATCACTGACTGTCTGCCCGCTAGCTTCTTTAAGCTCTTCTATAGAACCAAAAACTTTTTTCTCTTGGCACTTATCACACTGCCACATGGGAATTACCGAAGCCCAGAAGCGCTGGCGCGAAATAGACCAGTCACGAGCACCCTCCAGCCAATTACCAAAACGGCCATCTTTAATGTGGGCGGGTATCCAGTTGATATCCTTGGCGTATTTGAGCAAATGATCTTTAACTTTAGTCACGCTGACAAACCACGATGAAGTCGCATAATTAATGAGTGGTGTATCACAGCGCCAGCAATGCGGATAGCTGTGCTCATATTGCTCTTTGGCAAAAATCAAATCTTTTTTAGCTAAATATTTAATAATCGCCACATCGGTTGCCTGCACATCATCAATAGGTTTGACATGTAGCCCGACAAAATCCACT
>JAHFJB010000013.1 GCA_023246135.1 Candidatus Parcubacteria bacterium | reverse complement strand
ATGTAATTTGTCTCATGGTTGTGTTGATAAAAATATTTAATTTTTATTTTATTAACGAGAATAAAAGTCAACGATAAGAGGTGTATCAATATTTTTGGGCAAATCATCACGACCCGGCAAACTATTAACAGTAATAATCATATTCTTTTTGTCTACTGCCAACCAACCAGCCGCTTCGGTTTCATTAAGTTTTTCCTGGATATTTTTCCAGTATCCCTTGCCGACTTTGCTGGGCTTTAGCTTGACAACTTGTCCGGATTTAACTGAGTAAGAAGGTATATCAATATTTTTGCCATCAATACTAAAGTGGGCATGATTTACCAATTGTCTAGCCAAACGTCTGGTTTGAGCTAGGCCAGCCCTATAAACAACATTGTCTAAACGGCTCTCTAATAGAACCAATAAATTAACACCCAAATCTCCTTCTAATTTTTTGGCTTTATCAAAAGTCAGACGAAATTGTTTTTCTAGCAAACCATAGATAACTTTGGCTTTTTGCTTTTCCATAAGCTGACGACCATATTCAGAAGGTTTGGAAAAAGCTTTTTTAGGTCCATGAATACCGGCCGGATAATTACGACTCGGCATCTTCAAGGTATCAGCCACATTTTCACCAAAACGGCGACTAGCTTTATGTCTCGGTTTTAAATTTCTTCCCATAAATATTAGTTATAAAGTCTTTAAAGTTAAAAAGTTAGAACGTGTTTTAAACTTGCCAACTTTTAAACTCGTCTAGGTTTCTTAGGCCGACAACCATTGTGTGGTATTGGCGTCATGTCCTTGATAGAACTAATCGCCAAACCATTGGCATGTAAAGCACGAATAGCGGCTTCACGACCAGCGCCTACACCTTTGACAAAAACTTCTACCTCGTTTAAGCCATAATCTTTGACTTTTTCAGCGGCTACTCTGACAACAATGCCAGCGGCATAAGGTGTAGCCTTCTTAGCTCCCTTAAAACCATTGAGGCCTGCTGAAGACCAGCCCAAGACATTGCCCTGAGGATCGGTCAAAGAAATAATGGTATTATTATAAGTAGCCTGGATATGCGCCTGGCCCTTTTTTATTGTCTTTTTTACTTTCTTTTTCGTTTTCACTTGCTTCATAGCAGTTCTAATATTCTAATGATTGATTAAAACCCTTTATGTCTTCTGTGCAGATGGTGCACGGCCAGAACCCATAGTCACACGCTTATTGCCACGGACAGTCCGGGAATTAGTCTTGGTACGCTGACCTCTAGCTGGCAAACCTTTGGTGTGCCGACTGCCACGGAAAGATTTGATTTCTTTAAGACGTTTGATATTGGCAGCTTTATCGCGGCGAAGCTCACCTTCAACCCGAAGCACTTCAATCTTTTTTCTGAGTTGATTGACTTCGTCTTCAGTCAAATCTTTAACCCGCTTATCAGAACCAATATTTAAGCTAGACAAAATCTTTTGAGAAGTGGTAATGCCAATGCCATAAATATAAGTCAAAGCTATCTCGACTCTTTTGTTGGTTGGTATGTTGACTCCTGAAATTCTCGCCATAATTTTAGTTTACAAGTTTTAAGGTTTTAATGTTAACAAGTTAACTTTTCAACAGCTACCCTTGTCTTTGTTTGTGTTTAGGATTTTTACAAATACAAACGAGGTGACCACTGCGTCGCACAACCTTGCAATCCTTACACATTTTTTTAACAGAAGCTCTAACTTTCATATTATTATTTATTTTCTAAATACTACTCTACCCTTGCTCATATCATAGGGGCTAAGTTCAACTGTTACCTTGTCCCCCGGTAAAATTCGGATTTTATTCATACGCATCCGGCCTGATAAATGAGCCAAAATCTCATGGCCGTTTATCAAAACAACCTTAAAATTAGCATTGGGCAGTAACTCAATTACCTCGCCGTCTATTTCTAAAAAACCTTTTCTATTTACCTTTGGATCACTATCTATCATTTTTATACAAAAAAGGAATTCCTTGTGTAGGCAAAACTATACAAGAATTTTCCCTAAAATAACACAAAAAACATTAAAAATTAAATATGCCAATAAACGCCCCTATATTATACAGATTTTTTTGAAATTGTCAATTATTCTTGGGCAAATAACTGTTGAGCTGATAATCTATATATATTTTGGCTAATATTAGCTAAAAACAACCTAAACTAACAATTGAACTTCCTCTTGCAACTGAAGGCCATATTTGTCTCTAACCTGTTGTTTTATATAACTAATGAGCATCACCACCTCATCGGATTTGGCCTGTCCCTTGTTGATTATATAGTTAGAATGTTTTTCTGATACTTGAGCGTCACCAATAGCATAACCCTTTAAACCAGTTTTCTCTATTATATAAGCAGCCGGAATTTTGCGATGCTGGGTAAATTTGTCAATCTCTATGCCCCTAGCTTTTAAATCATCAATATTTACATCCTCAAAGCGAATATTTTTGAAAATACAACCGGCTGATGGTTCGTTGGGCTGGGTATCCTTACGATATTTTAAACGCTCAGCCACCAGTGTTCTGGCTCCTGACACATCGCCAGACTTTAGCTCTAGCTCTACTTCTAATATAATGTAAGGTTTTGTTTTAAAAATACTGTGCCGATAACTGAATTCCGCTTGACTGGTGACCATGCTCTGCAAATTAAAATTTTCATCCAAATAATTTACCTGCCTAATCACACTATCCATAGCTAGGCCATAAGTTCCAGCATTACCTCTGACCGCTCCGCCCACTGTGCCGGGTATGCCTGCTAAAAATTCTAAACCAGTTAATTCACTATCCAAGGCTTGATTGAGCAGATAAGCTAAAAATACTCCAGCGCCGACTACGACTTTTTGTCCATCAAAATCCAATCTTTTGAGACCAAGCTTTATTACTAAACCTCTAAATCCTAAATCTGATACTAAGAGGTTACTGCCACCGCCTAAAGCAAATATCTTTTGCCCATGCTCCTTGGCCCAAGCCACTGCCTCGGCCACCTCCTCTACTGACCCTACTTCTACAAAATAATCCGCCGGGCCGCCGATTTTGAAAGTGGCGTAGTCCTTTAATAAAACCTGTTTTTGTATATTCATAAATTTATTTTTTTACTAACTCTCTAGCTAAATTATCAATGTCGCCAGCGCCAATAAATAACAGTACTGAATTCGTCGGATTTATTTTCTTTAAAATATTTTTTATGGCTTTGAAATCCGCGGCATAGTATTTTTTGTTGTGATTCATCTTATCTAAGAGATCCTGGCTAGTGACAGCCTCATGTTTTTTGTCTTCCCGACCAGAGACTTGATAAATCTCGGACACTATCACCTGATCCGCCAGATAAAAACTCTTGGCAAAATCTTCCAACAAGGTCTGAGTGCGATTGTGGTGATGAGGCTGAAAAATAACAATTATTTTTTTATCTGGATAAAAATCTTTGGCCGCTCGAAGTAAGCCCTGAATAGAGTCTGGGTGATGAGCATAATCGGAAATCACGATATTAGTCTTACTGGTGCCGACTTTTTCAAAACGACGCCACGGGCCTTTGAAATCATGCAAGGCATTCCACAACTGGTGCTTGTTGGCACCCAAATAATCAGCCGCTACTATAGCCGCTAAAGAATTATAGATGTTGTATTCACCTGGAATAGACAAATCAATTTCGGAAAATAATTCTTTGTTTTTATAAACAGCCAATCTTTGCTGGCCAGTATCAATCTTCAAATCACTAAAATGATAATCAGCCTTATTGGTTTTGCCGAAAGTCAAAGTTGGCCCAGAAAATTTAATTGATTCACTACTAACATCATCAAAATTCTTTATAAATAAACCACCGGCCGGCAACTTACCGACAAATTTTTGAAAATGCTTTTTTATATCGGCTAAATCTTTGTAATAATCTAAATGATCCTCAGCCACATTGGTAAGAATGATAATTTGCGGTTTTATCTCCAGCATATGAGCCTGCCACTCGCAAGCCTCAACTACTAATATATCTGACTGCCCAAAACGGAAATTAGAGCCCCATTCTGGAACCAAACTACCAACTATAACAGTAGGATCTAGCCCAGCCTTCTCTAGGGCTAAGCCTAGCATAGCGGTGGTAGTAGTCTTGCCATTGGTACCAGCTACAGCCACAGTCCTGTATTTTTTACTTAAAAAACCCAAGAATTCAAAATAAGTCAAAGTCGGTATATTCATAGTCTTGGCCTTGACCAGTTCTGGATGATCGCTAGGTAAGGCTGATGAATAAATAAGCAAATCAATATCCGAAGTAATGTTGGTTCCCTTTTGCTTAAAATAAATATCTATACCTTTATCCAACAAACGACGAGTCACCTCTGATTCAGCCAAATCTGAGCCAATGACTTGTTTTTTTAAATTTAGAAAATAATAAGCCAAGGCTGACAAACCAATGCCACCAATGCCGGACAGATATATTTTATTTATTTTATCTAAATTTAAACGCATATATCATTACTTATCTTTCCCTAAAACACTATTTATCAAAATCACATAATCATTGATAGCATTTTGGGGAAATAAATTATACAAGTTATCAGCTAGTCCTTGACGAAGTTCACTACTAGTCAAAAGCTTGTCTAAATACCTTTCCATAATTTGATAAGAGCCCTGCCTGACCATAAGAGCAGCATTATGCTTGGCCAAAAAGCTAGCATTGAGCTCTTGATGACTCTTGGGTATAGGCACTAAGACCAAAGATTTTTTTAGCCTGGCTGCTTCTGATATCAAAGACATGCCCGCACGAGAAATTATAATATCGGCTTGCGACAAGAGATCCAGCATGCCAGAACTGACAAACTTATAGGGCTGATAACCCTCTAGTTCCAGGCGCTGGTCCCAATTTTTGGAACCCAAGACATGGTGAACTTCGTACTCAGTCAACAATTTTGGTATAAACGGTTTGATAAAATCATTGAGGCTTCGGGCTCCCAATCCCCCGCCAGTAATAACTATAATCGATTTATCATAATCATGCTTGGTAAAATCTCTAACCGGATTACCAGTGACAACTACTTTTTTTCTTTTAAAATCATTTTCCTGCTCGGGAAAAACTACGGTGATTTTTTTAGCAAAAGGCGCCATCAAGCGATTGGCCAAACCAACCTTGATATCCTGCTGATGGACTATAACTGGCACGCGGAGAATCCAAGCTGCCCAAACAACCGGCACAGCCACAAAACTGCCGGCAGTAAGTATCAGGTCAGGTCTAAACTTATGAATTATAGCCAAAGCGCGCCAAGTATTAATTTTTAATTTAAAAATATCAACAAAATTATGCCAAGAAAAATAACGACGCCACTTACTGCTGTTAATGGCTATATAGGTTATGTTGTTTTCGGCGATAATATCTTTTTCCGGTCCGCTCTGACTGCAAACAAACAAATACTCTGCCTCATATTTTTTGGCAATAGCTAGAAGTGGACTGACGGACCCTAGAGTTCCGCCGCCAGCTAATAATATTTTGGGACGATTACTGATCATATTAATTTCGGCTAAATCTAGATATATTAGCTAAAATTCCCACTGATAGCAAGGTCATAACTAGGTTAGTGCCACCTAGGGATATAAATGGTAAAGGCACGCCAGTAATAGGCATAAGCTGTATCATGCCAGCAATATTTATAAATATCTGAGAAGAAATCCACATAGTAATACCTAGGGCCAACAACTTAGAGAAATTATCCGGCGCATTTTTGGCAATCTGAAAACCTTTGTACATAAAAACTGTAAACAAACACAACAAAGCGGCCGTAAATATAAAACCAATTTCTTCGGCAATCACGGCAAAAATAGAATCATTGGCTGGCATAGGCAAATATGATTTTTGTCGAGAAGCGCCTAAGCCCTGACCAAACCAACCACCTGAACCAACTGCAATTAGAGCTTGTTTAATTTGCCAACCAATTCCTTGAGGATCAACTTCAGGATTAAACCAAGCCGAAAAACGGGCCAAACGATAAGACGCGGCTTTTATTAAAACCACAAAAGACAAGGCGCCGCCCGCCAGTATCAACCCCAAGTGTTTCCAATGAGCGCCAGCCGCATAATACATTGATAATGCCGTAATAGCGATAATACTCAAAGTACCAACGTCCGGCTGTTTAATAAGGAGAAAGCTAATCACTAAAAAAATTATAATAAAAGGAATAGTAGTAGTCTTAAAATTAACCATTTCCTGTCCTCGCTTATCAAACCAGCCGGCTAAAAATAATATAAAAAGCAATTTGACCAGTTCACTAGGCTGAAATACTAAAGAACCAAAACTAATCCAAGACTGGGCTGTACCAAAACCACTTTTAAAATTACTAATAAATACCAAAAACAATAAAATTATCGAAGCACCCAAAAATAAATAAGTAAATTTTTTATAAAAATTATAATCCACACGCAGAGCCATATAGAATAGAATCAAGCCGGGAATAATGCCGTGTATGAGTTGTTGTTTCACGAAACGATAAGTATCATGATGTTGATAAAAAGCTTGAGTGGAAGAAGCTGATGATAAAAAAATCAAACCTAAAAATAACAAAATACCGACGACTATAAACAAAACCATGTCAGGCTGGCCAACATTGTGCCTAGTTCTGACAAAGGGTTCTAAAAACCACGCTAATAAATTATTTTTTCGCCTTTTGACTATCATGTATCAACTTATCAAATTGCCTAGCTCTATCAAACTCATTGATAAACATATTAAAACTAGCTCCGCCTGGCGATAAGACAATCACATCACCAACGGAAGATTTTTTTAAAGACAAAGCCCAGGCTACCGGTAACTTATTGATATTAGCCTGATATTTATCAGTGGGATATTTTATTTTTTTTAGCTCTGTGAGCAAACTATCTGAACCAGTGCCTGACAAAAGAGCCAAAAATTTTACTTTAGATTTTATTTTTTTAGCAAGCAGCGCATAGTCCAAATCCTTGTTAACTCCACCAGCAATCAAAACTATTGACCTACTACCAAGCGCATTAATTGCCGCCAGAGTAGCATCTGGACTAGTAGCCGTAGAATCATTGTAAATATCTCTACCTCTAACCTTACCTTTATACTCTAAGCGATAGTCAATCCCCCTGAAACTATTGACCGCTTTTTTGATTTTATCATTACTAATACGCAAGACCTTGGCCACAGTAACCGCTGCCAAGATATTGGCCAGATTATGACGACCTAGAAGCCTGATTCTATCAGTGGGCATAACCAAAATATTTTTCTGTCCATCAAAAAAATAAATATGTTTATCTTCAAGGTAAGCGCCTTTAACTTTTTTCTTCAATGAGAAAAAATAAACTTTAGACTTAGTGTGCTTGGCAAAATTTTTACTAATAATATTATCGGCATTTAAAACAGCTATATCACTTTTAGACTGATGCTTAATAATAGCAAACTTAGCCAATTGATAATCACGAAAACTGCTGTAGCGATTGAGATGATCTCTAAGAACATTGGTAACAACGCCAATAGCCGGTGAAATCTTATACTCATCCATGAGTTCCAAATGCCAACTAGACAGCTCGGCTACTGGCCAAGAATTTTTCTTGAGCTTATCTACAATATCAAAAAATGGCGTTGTAGCAATATTACCGGTCAAAACATTGCCCTTTATAGGGCTTTTCAAGATATGGTGGAGTAATGAGGCGGTTGTAGACTTACCCCGTGTCCCGGTCACACCAATAGTTTTGCCAGCATAGCGCCCAAAAAACATCACCGCTTCATTGACAATAGGAATGCCGAACTCACGAGCTTTTTTTATATAAGGAGAATTCGTAGGCACACCCGGATTCTGGATAATCAAATCTTGATTGGTAAAATCTTCAAATTCATGCCGGCCCAAAGTATATCTTATATTTTTAGCGCCTGGCAGTTTTTTGATTTTATTTAAACTAAACTTCAATTCACTGCTAATCTTGAGATCAGTAATAGTCACTTGGGCCTTGTTTTTCAAAAGCCACCGAACAACCGAGACTCCACCGCCGTGCAGTCCCAAACCCATGACTAATACCTTTTTGCCTACAAAGTGATTTTCCATAGATGCAAATCAATGATCGCCAAAATAAGACCTAGAACTGAACAGA
>JAHFJB010000012.1 GCA_023246135.1 Candidatus Parcubacteria bacterium | reverse complement strand
TCTGGGAGTATTGTCTATTATTTCTGGCAGTAAAATAGCGACAGCTATTTTGGTGATGGGGTTACCGCTTTTGGATATTATTTGGGTAATAGCGCGGCGCCTCAAAGCCAAACAACCTATTTGGCAGGGCGACAAAAATCATCTGCATTTTAGGTTATTGGATGCTGGTTTGTCACAGCGCCAAGTAGTATTTTTCTTTAGTATTGTTAGCTTGCTATTTGGCCTATTATCTATTATATTTACTACTAAGGCTAAGATTGGTGCTCTCATTATTGTGGTTATTTTGATGTTTAGCGTCAGCACTTGGCTTAATTATCGTCTAAAACAAAACAATGCTTAAAAGGCCTATTTATCGTTTTTTATTAATAGTTATACTAGCCTTGCTTATTTGGTGGCTATGGCAAACTAAATCAGCCGCTTTACCTCAAGCAAAAGTCTTGATTAACCAGCAGACTTTTAGCGTAGAGATAGTTGATAAGCCTAGAGAAATGATGCGGGGCTTGTCGGGTCGGGCTAGTCTAGCCAAAAATCATGGTTTACTTTTTATTTATCCTGACAAAAATTATTTGACGTTTTGGATGAAGGGTATGAATTTCCCTATTGATCTATTGTGGATTGATGGTGACAAGATAGTTGGCCTAGAAAAAAACATGTTGCCTGAACCGGGAGTAGTTGATGGTAGCTTAAAAAGATATAATTCACCGCAGACAGTTAGCAAAGTTTTAGAAGTGCCAGCCGGCAGTATTGAGGCCGCTAATATAAAATTAGGGGATATTATAAAAATTTCTTTATGAATCAAGACCGTTGGCGAGAAATAAAAGCTAAAGTCAAGGAGAGTTTTGATCTGACTGATGAGTATGATGAGGATTTAGATCCGGGCACAGCTCAAGTCTTAGAATTCATCGGGCCCAGTGGCCGTACTAAGATTAGATTTGTTACTCGACCCAAGGTGCTGGACAAGAAGACGTCTTATTCCAATCGGGCTGGTTCAGGCGTCAAAGTTGACTATATTTATTCTCAAGAAGAGTCATCGTGTTATTTAGAAGCTTTTGTCTGGTCAGATGATAGAGATGATTGGCAAAAGATAGAAACCCCATCTTTATTTTAAATATAATAGGTATAATATAGAAACTATGATCATTTCTAGAACCAGAAAAGTACTAATTTTAATAGCTGTTTTTGTAATCTTAGGCGCAGCCGCTATTTTTTTTACAGATAGCCATAGGCCATTTAGCTCTAGCCGCAGAGTTTCTTCTGACAAATTTGTAGTCAGCGCCAATGATTATGCTAAGATAGTCAGTCCCTGGCTAGAATCAGTCGCCACTGACAACTCGGCTATTAATATTAGTAGTATTAGGGAAAAATTACTTAATTTGCACAGCGCTGATCAATCCATCGGTGAAGCCCATCTTCGTCTTTTTTTAGGGTTTGATTCTTGGCAAAGATTTTTGGCCAACAGCGACGAGGGTTTTAGACAACAAGCTTTGGACAATTTTTCCGCTGCCGCCAAATTTTGGCCAGATTTGTCCGTCCAGATAGAAAAAATACAAGCTATTTTGCAAAATGCCTAAATTTTTTATAGCCATTATAAGCCCGCTATTACTCCTGACAGATTTTTGGATATTTTTTTATTGGCAGCGAGGCTTGGCTTGGCTAGCGGGCCTAGCTATACTGGTGATACTTATGAGCGGTCGATTGCTGTCTAGGCGTTATTTTTTACAAGCCAAAACCTTGTGGTTAAACCTAATTCTAGTTTATTTATCCCAGTTATTATTTTTATTGCTTATTAGTTCCAATACTGCCCGCTACGGCCTATCCTTTTTGATTGTAGTTTTGTGGGCTCTTATTTGGCTAATACTCAAGAGATATTTTGGCAATCAGATTGATTGGGGCAACAAAGAATATCTGGCATCCCTAAAGTTTTTTTATTATTTAGGTTTTTGGTTTTTGGCCAGTAGTCTGTATTCTTTGCTTATTTTTATTAATTTGCCGCTCCTCTGGGCAGCTGTTGCCTTGCTCATACCGAGCTTCTTTTGGGCCAAGGAAATTATCAAGACGTCAGCTGGTCACAAATATTATGTCTGGCTAGTGGTATTTCTAATCTTTCAAGTTGCTGCCATTTTATATTTATTACCAGTCAGTTTTTATGTAGCCGGCACGATTTTGACGCTGTGGTTTTATTTTTTAGTAGATAACTCAATTGGGGGATTAAAGCATTTTAAGCTATATTTAGGCTTGTTTTACCTTGTCTCCCTGTTTTTGTTAATCAGTACCTTCATTTATTAATTATTTCAATAACATATATGGAAGAAAGAAAGTCTCATTTTGAAAGACCCACTAGCAGCCGTCCCTCAGCGCTACTCAATTGGGTTTTGATAATTGCCTTAGCCGGAGCACTAGCTGGTTTGGGCGGTGCTTGGTTATATCAGTGGCTTTTTGGTTCACAGGCCAGTAATTATTTTAAGTTGACCAATAGTGCTGTTCCTAACAGCGTCAAGATAAATTTTGAGCAACCCT
The DNA here is from genome assembly GCA_023246135.1 of Candidatus Parcubacteria bacterium. Lineage (GTDB taxonomy): Bacteria > Patescibacteriota > Patescibacteriia > UBA1558 > GWA2-36-10 > JAHFJB01. Next base: position 5,996 of record JAHFJB010000012.1, on the reverse strand, counting down.
TGGTCAATGTAGCTGTAAAATATCAAAAGAGCGTGGCGGGTATTTATCGGCCCGTGCAAAATTTGTCAGTCATTGATCAACCCCTGTTTGGTTCAGAAGATTTCTTAGGTTCGGCAGTGGTGGTAACCTCTGATGGCTGGTTGATGTCCACGGATCAGGTTATAAAGAACAAACAAGTCAAAGTAGTTCTAGGCGATAAAATATATGATGTTAGTGACCTTAAAGTGGATAGTTTTACAGGTTTGGTTTTTATTAAAATAGATGGCAATCTGCTTCAGCCAGTTAATTTTCAATTGACCGATGAGGTGAATATAGGGGAGCGTCTATTTGCTAATGTTGATTTGCCTAGTAGTCTTGGCCATAGTTTTCATACTACTTTCTTAGCCAATGATCATTATATTGTCAGCCGATATTTGTCTTCTGATAAGGTAGATTATTATTTTAAGATTTCAGATTCCAGTGATAATCAATCCTTAAATAAATTGGCAGCGCCATACTTTAATCTTGGTGGGGATCTTGTAGGTTTGGCTTACCAAGCTGGCGATCAGACGGGCTTGCTTTTACCAGCCGAGTACATCAAGGAAGCTGTTAAGAATCTTTTAAACAATACTACCAGAGTTAGCTTTGGCGTCAAATATATTGATTTAGAAAATAATATTGGCTTAGATAAGAAAGGCAATCTTATCTACAGCCCCACAGGTTTGGCAGTAGAATATAATTCCGTGGCTTATAAAGCTGGATTTAAGCCTGGTGATCAGATTATGGCTATTAACAATGAATTGGTATCTGACCAGCATACCGTCACTTCCTTACTGCAAAATTATCGGGTGGGGGATAAAGTAATTATAAAAGTCATGAGAAATAACGTGTCCAAAGATTTGGAGATTAGCTTATAGAATTTTAACAATATAAAAAGCCCTCTAGAGTGAGGGCTTTTTTGTTTTGTCCCGTTTAGAGAATACGAGATACAAACTATACTATTTTTTATTTTTAACTATACCAAGATAGTTTATACTTTGGTAGAGTTGTTTTTAGTAAAATAATTCTCTAACGGGATTTGTTAATAGCTAGACCTATATTGGGGCTGTATTTTTTATTGTGTATTTTCCATTGATCTACATATTGTCCCAAGCCTTGGGTAGCTAGTAGATTGTAGCGACGAGTGGATTGTTGGGACCACTCTATCAGTGATACAAAATTTATTTTATAGCGGCCATTGGCTACTATATAGTGAAGCTCCTGGTTTTTGATAGCTTGGCGGATAGTCTTTTCGGAAACACCAAATAACCGAGCTGCTTCAGACACTGATACCCTTATGACATTTTCCATATTTTTTGTTTTAATACCTGTTAATAAGTCAATTATAGTATAGACTATTCTATACCTTTTATCAATATTGTGTATAAGTTTTAGGGGTAAAAATGGGGCAAAGAAAACAGCAAAAAAGACAAAAGGGGGAGACAAAAGAGAATAAAATAGAATATTGGTAAAAATACGAAGTATATTTTTTGTGATTTTATTAGTTGCTTATAAGTCTAAAAAATTTGGGGTTTTGTCTATTCTTAAATATTTAAAGTGTGCTATAATTCTTTTTGTTAAAGCTTAGATTTTAGCAATATTTTTGGCAGAATTGCATGTCTAATAGTATTTACAGAAGAGTAGCAAAATGCTATAATATTAGGAATCTATAGTGGAAACAAGCGGTGTTTAAAGATGAAGTTTTTTATTTGGCTAATATTAGCCAAAATTATCATTAATTAAAAATTAGTAAAGGTGTAATATTTGATGGTTTTTTCCGTCTATATCTATGAAAAGTCTAAGAAGTAGTTTACAAGAAAAGATAGCGTTTCTGAAGCTCAAGTCCGGCGATACCGATGCCTTTGCTTTTTTTTATGACCGATATGTCAAAAGAATTTACCGCTTTGTCTATATCAAGGTATCTAGCCGGGAAATAGCCGAAGATTTGACTCAGGATATTTTTCTCAAGGTTTGGCAGCATCTAATAGATAAGAAGGACATCAAGAGTTTTCAAGCCTTTATCTTCCGCATAGCCTACAATACTGTAGCTGATCACTATCGTCGCGGTAATAGGCAGGAATTGCCCCTAGATTATTTTGAAGAAACAATAGAGGAGACAGCTGATAATCAAGCTGTGAGCATAGGTAAGAAAATGGATTCAGCTCTTTTGCTCAAACAGCTTTATCAGCTCAAATCAGAATATCGAGAAATTTTGCTCTTAAGATATGTTGAGGACTTATCTATAGAGGAGATAGCTCAGGTCATACAAAAAGATAAAAATAATGTAAGAGTGATATTGCATAGGGCTACTAGCAAATTAAAAGAGATTAACAGCGGCCAGTCTAGGACTATTGGAGGCAAAGCCGCTTAACCGCGCCCACGGGCCGGCAATAATAATATGCGTTTAGAAAAAAAGCTTTCCCAGCTCAAAAAATTATCTGATTTGCAACCAGATAAAAGATGGGCCAACAATACCAAGTATGAGCTCTTAGATGAAATAAGCTCGCAGAATCGTCTGATGCAGTCTCAGGCTATATCTGGCTATGATAAGGCTAGCTTGGTATCTATGAAGATTTTGAATCGTCTAGCACCTTCACTGACCAAGGTGGTAGCTGTTTTTTTAGTTTTGATGATGGGTTCAGGTGTTGCCTTGGCTGCCCAGCCCTCTGTGCCTGGTGATCTAATGTATCCGATAAAGCGTTCTATGGAAGATATGGAAGTATCATTGACTTGGAGTTCTGTCACCAAGACCGAGGTCCACATCAAACACGTCAATAAGCGTTTGGATGAAATCAATAAAATTTTGGGAGATAGTGAATCTACCGATAGCACCAAAGAAAAAGCTATTAAGCAGGCAGTGCGCCACCTAGAAAAGGATGTGACTATGGCGGATAGCTCACTCAAGATTGCTAAAGAAGAAAAAGATCCTATTCAAGTAGTGGAGCTAGCCAAAAAAGTTGCTGATACCACCAAAGAAGTAGCGCAAGCTCTGGATCAAAAAATAATTGAGTCCAATGACAAGACTATTGAGGATGCCTTGGACAATGTCAAAGCAGTTAACAAAGAAGTCAATAAATCAGCGGTTAGTGTAGCCCTAGAAGTCCATGATGAAGTGGTTGGCGCCGTCAAGAGTGCAGATGATAGTGTAGTAGCTGGCACTTCGGGCGTGGCCACATCAGCGCCTAATATGGCCAATGATACTAGTACGACAGCTTTACTTAATCCGCCGACAGTATCTATCGACAAGGACCAAGTAGAGGCCGTCAAGAATGTGGTCAAAGAGATGGTGGCTTCTCAAATAAGTGATACTTCTTCTAATGTAGTAGATACAGCCAAACAAAAAGCGGAAACAGTGGATAAAAAAGATATAGATAGTTTGAAAAAAGAAAGTAAGAGTACTAGCTTGGAAGATATAACTGTCCTTAAGGAAAATCCTCAAAAGGCAGAAGATTCTTTATCAGAAGCTAAGGCTTTGCTCCAAGAAGGATTTTTGCGGGATGCTTTTACCAAAATCAATCAAGTGAGGGACAAATATCAGAAAGTTAATGATATTTTGACCAATATCAGCAAAGCTATACAGAACCACCGCACTATTGATAAGTCAGTCATTGAAGAAGTAGATAAGCTAGATGATACAAGCACAGAAGTCAAGACAATCACACCTATAAAAATCAAGGCTTCTATGACTAACACTGACATCAAAGAAGTAGATTTGGCGCCAATTTCTAGTGATATTAATGAACCGGGAGCGGAAATAAAATAAGTTTGTAGTTTAATAATTAATTATAATCGACAAACCACTTATCAGCGTGAGAGATAGGTTGTGGGTATTTAGCTTTTGTTCCCATCATTGATGGAATGAAAGCTATTATCCCTAACATATCGCTAATCGCGCGCGACTTAGGGGTTTGTCCCTGATGCTCCATGCACTTTTTGAAACCAATTAAGAAGTGACGCTCAAGTTTATCTTGGCGGAAGAGTAACAGGTATTTAATTCGTGTTCCTATAAAATAATTTGTCCCAACCAAAGGCATAGACCTATTACTTTAGTTGACCAGAAAGGTCGGTCCCGTATGCGGGAGGCGCTAAAGAGAATAGTTTGGTCTCGCTCTAGCGAGATGTCTATACTGGCGGCGGTTGAATATTTTTTAGGGCATTTAAAAAAAAGAACACATGAGTTCAATAAAAAAAGTTCTTGTTTTAGGCCTAATGGTTGCCACTGTCCTATGTACCACTGGTTTGAAGGTAAAGGCGGCAGACGGCACCTATGGCGCAGGCTCACTCTTGGCCATTCAAGGTGTTAAGGGATCAGCTGTCTATTACATTGGCTCTGATGGTAAGAAATATATCTTCCCTGATGAGAAGACATACTTTACATGGTATGCCAACTTTAACGATGTTGTTAAAGTCAATGTAGCCGAATTGGATAAATATCCAAATGGCGGCGCTGTCACTTATCGCCCTGGTACCAAGTTAGTTACTACCTCCGATACTGCTAAAATTTATGCAGTTGAACCAGGTGGAGCCTTACGTTGGTTACCAACAGAGGCAATAGCCAAAGCTCTGTATGGCGACAAATGGTATACTAGAGTAGATAATGTCATTCCTGGATATTTCTCTTCTAGTTATACCAGCGGCAGTGATTTAACTGCTACTATGTACCCAACCGGTACCTTGCTAAAAGTTGGCTCGGATCAATACTATGTTGATGGTACTGCTGTCAGAAAGTTTGCTAGCGCTGATGCTTTTGAGGCTAACAATTTTGTAGCCGCCAATGCCATCACTGTGAGCAGTGTTTCTGGCTATACCACTGGTACAGCTGTCACCGGTGAAGAAATTGCTTTGACTGGCTACAAAGCCAGTGCTTCAACTCCTGGTGTCCCAGGTACTTTGACTGTATCTTTGGCTAGCGATACACCAACCACTGGTGTTATTGTTGGCGGTGCAGCTCGCGTGCCTTTTACCAAGGTTAACTTTGTTAACACTGGTAATGTGGATGTCACAGTTGACCAAGTAATGGTAGAAAGAACCGGTCTAGCCCAAGATGCTAATTTTACATCTTTGGATTTGTTAGACGCAGGCACAATGTTACCTTTAAACACTGGTAGCAAGACCCTGGGTTCACTACACACTGCTTCTTTCAATGATAACTTTGTAGTGCCAGCCGGTGCTACCAAGGGAGTCTATGTTGCCGCTAATATGGCTGCTTCTTTAGCCAACTATGCTGGTGAAACTCCAATCTTGACTGTCAAGACAGTGACTTTAACCAATGGCACTGTCAGCGGTTCATTGCCAATTGCTGGTAATTACCAAAACATCAATGGTACTTTGACCGTTGGTGCAATCACAGTAGCTGCTGGTGGTAATAACCCAGCTGCCGCTACTAAGGAAGTTGGTACTACCAAATATACTGTTAGCTCACTGAGATTGACTGCTACCAATGTTGAGAATATGACGGTTAGCCGTGTGTATTTCACCAACAATCAGTCATCTGAGGCAGCTGATGTGGCCAATGTAGAATTGGTCAATGTCAATACCGGTGCGGTTTTGGCTACCAAAACATCAGTTAGCAGTGATAATATTGATTTCAACAACTTAAACTTGCTTGTTGAAAAAGGTAAAGCTGTTACCTTGGATTTGAGATTGGATGTTGTCAATGGTTCAAGCAGAATTATTTCTTATGACATTGACAGACAGGCTGACATTAGTGTCAAGGGTAATACCTATGGCTATACTGTTTTGCCAACTTATCCAAACGCCTCTGAGCCATACTTTAATTCTAGCGACACGACCGTTGGTACTGGTTCACTAAGAATTGAATCAGTAGCTATTTCCCCATCCAATGTAACTTCATCTTTGAAGGGTGTCACTTTGGGCAAATTTAAATTTGTTGCCAAAGGTGAGCCAGTTAATGTGACTTCCATTGGTTGGAACTTCACTGTGGCTACTACTAATGTCAATAATCGTTATGGTGATTA
>JAHFJB010000011.1:3980-8545 GCA_023246135.1 Candidatus Parcubacteria bacterium | reverse complement strand
CGTTCTAACCAGCTGAACTACCACCCCACAAAATACGAAAAGATTATACATTATTTGTTTAATTTAGTCAACTATTATGAATATAGATATAAAACTATTTTTTGTAGTCATTGCTGTTATAATTGGCCTGATGGCATTTACGCCTTATGTTAGGGATATTTTTTTAAGGAAAACAAAACCGCATGTTTATACTTGGCTGATTTGGCTGATTACTCAAGGCACAGCCACAGTGGGCTTGTGGTATGGCCATGGCGGCTGGGGAACTTTAGCCCTTTTGTTTGGCACGGTTGTTTGTTTTATTGTATTTATTTTGGCCTTAAAATTTGGCACTAAAAATATCACTAGGAGTGATACGGCGGTGTTAGTGTTGGCTGTCTTGGCAATAATAATTTGGCGGCAGCTTGATAGCCCATTGCTGGCAATTTTCATGGTATCTTTTATAGATGTTATTGGATATTTGCCTAGTTTTAGAAAAACATTTGCCGAACCGTGGACTGAGACCCTTGGGTCATGGCAAATGGCCGTAGTGGCTAATATTTTTAGTATTTTAGCCCTCAGCGAATATAATTTTTTGACTTTGACTTACCTTATTGCCATAACAATTGCCAATATGATTATGGCCATGATCTGTGTAATGAGAAGGCGAATGGTTCCAAAGATTCATGAATAATTACTTAAAAGCCATTGGTCCAGCCTTAGTACTTTTGTTTATAGTAATACTTTTACAAATAGCTTGGGTAGCTTTTGATTTGCCGAATAAAAATGAATTATTGGTAGTAGCTCAAAATTTTTTTAGAAATTATGGCCTGCTAGTATTTTTTGCAGTGGCTGCTATTGAAGGGTTGCTCCTAGTTGGTTGGTATTTTCCGGGCGGCACAGTCTTGTTTGTAGGAGTGATACTAGCCGGCACTAATGTGCCCTTAGTATTGTTAAATGGATTAATAATTAGTTTGGGATTGCTAGTGGCTTATGTTATTAATTATTTTATTGGCTATTATGGGTGGTACAAATTATTTGTTCAGTTTGGTTTAGGTGACTCTGTGTCTAAAATTCAGAAAAAAATAGCTGACAACAGTTGGGCGGCTTTTTTCTTGACTTATTGGCATCCTAGTACAGCGGCTCTGAGCTCAACCGCGGCCGGATTGCTGAAATTAAATTTTGCTAAGTTTATAGTCAATTCAGTGTTGGCGTTATTTATTTGGAATTTGCTCTGGGGAACCCTGATTTACTTTTTGGGTAGCCGGGCCCTAGGTATTGCTAGCTTCAAATTTGTTTTTGTAGTAATATTATTGTGGGTATTATTAAAATTACTATATTTGTATTTATCACAAAAAAGATTAAATCCTAAGATAAAATAGTATGATTTGGCAATTTATTATCGTGGTTTTTGGCCTAGCCCTGTTTGAGATTATTAGTAGTGTTGATAATGCCATTATCAACGCCCATGTCTTAGAGACTATGCCAGATAAATTTCGGAAGATTTTTTTGTTTTGGGGTATTTTGTTTGCGGTTTTTGTCGTGCGTGGTTTATTACCCTTTGCTATTATCTGGATATCTAATCCTAAACTGTCAATTATTGAGGTATTTACTTTTGTTTTTTCTAAGAACAGCGACATTAGCCACTACGTGGCTCAGTCAACGCCACTTTTACTGTTGGGCGGTGGTATTTATTTGTTTTTGGTGTTTTTGGCCTGGCTTTTTTTGGAAGAAAAAAATTATGCTTTTTTGGTAGAAAATTTTTTGCATCGGCAATCAGTTTGGTTTTATGCCCTGTCGTCATTTACTATTACGGCCATTATTTATTTTTCTATAAGAATCAATCCGCTCTTGGCCCTAGCCGCTTCTATCGGCGCCACTGCTTTCTTTATCACAGATGGCTTTAAGAAAAATTCGGAAGAGAAAGAAAAAGAGTTGATGAAGCCAGGTATAAGCGCTTGGAGTAAGATTCTGTATCTAGAAATTTTAGACGCGTCTTTTTCTATTGATGGCGTGATTGGCGCTTTTGCTTTTACTATGTCAGTGCCTTTGATCCTGTTAGGTAATGGTTTGGGAGCCTTTGTTGTCCGAGAATTTACTGTCAAAGGCATTAAAGTCATTGCCAAGTTTGCTTATTTGAAAAACGGCGCTATGTATTCCATAGGTTTCTTGGGTGGAGTGATGATACTGGAGAGTTTTGGCAAAGAGTTTCCTTTTTGGTTGGCACCCTTGAATACTTTGATTTTATTGTTGTTCTTTTTGGGATTGTCGTATAAACAGTTAAGATCAGTTGCTCAGGCTACTAAAAAATAATTTTTTAGCCAATATATAGAACATCTAGCTTAGCTGTTGTTAACTTTGGCTTTATGGTATGATTAAAATAGTCTAATTAATCCTTAAAAAGAAAAAATATGAAAGGAATTCACATGTTAGCCTTTTTGCTGCTAATTATCGGCGGTTTAAATTGGTTGCTAGTTGGTATCTTTTCTTGGGATGTAGGTATGCTATTTGGTGGCCAAGGAGCCATGATTTCTCGTGTTATCTATGTTTTGGTTGGTTTGTCGGCTTTGTGGGAGCTTTTTACCCACAAGAGCTGTTGCAAATCTTGTTGTGGAGACAAAAAACAGACTCCTAGCGCTCCAACGCCAGGCGTCTAATAATAAATATAGTTAAAATTATTTCAAAAAACTGGGCCATAGTACCAGGTCAGCTTGGTTCGGCGCAGTTTTTTGGTTTAGATGGACATTTTCTAGAAAAATGCTAAAATGGTAATGGTGTATATCATATATAGGTGAGCTAGTAAAATCCAATGCTCAGATTTGGCAATACCAGTTTAAATATATTTAATATACTAATAATAAAAATATGGAGAATTTTGGAGGCAGGCTAGCCGGTATAGCTGGCGCAGAGGATGATAAAAGTAGAATTCCAATCGAAGATAGAGATCCTGCTACATTTACTGATGAGGATTGGAAAGAATTTGAAGAAAAGTATCCGACATCAGCTAAAGCATTTCGAGAAGAACTTGGAAAATAATAGTAAAATAAAGATCATATTTTAAATATGACCTCAGCTTTTCACTAGAGCATTTATCAACACGTATGCGAGAAAACAGCTCAAAAATTGAGCTGTTTTCTGCCAATTGCCTTCTTGTGCCCGTGATGATAAAATTATATCACGGTTACCGCGAAGGCATCTTCGCATACGTACGTCTGTTTATGGCTAATAGTCGTAAACTTGTGCGCTATAAGCCATAGGCTATTAGCTTAAATAAGCAAATAAAAGTATGCTGGAATTGACTAGAAATTTTAAAAAATTGGATAAAAGCAATGTAGATATTGCCGGAGGCAAAGGTGCTTCTTTGGGAGAAATGACCCAAGCCAAGATACCCGTGCCACCGGGTTTTGTGGTTTTATCTACGGCTTTTGAAAAATTTTTAGAAGAGACCGATCTCAATGTGGAGATTGATGCTGTCATTAAGACCTTGAAGCATGACAATATTGATTTAGTGGAAAGAGCTTCAGTCAAGATTCGTGATTTGATTGATGACGCTGATTTTCCCAAAGATATTGCTCTAGAGATAAAAAGAGATTTCAAAAAGCTCGGCAGCAAATATGTGGCGGTGCGTTCCTCGGCTACAGCTGAAGATTCATCAGTGGCTTCTTGGGCGGGCGAACTAGAGAGTTATCTTAATACTACTGAAAAAACCCTTTTAGAAAATGTCAAAAAATGTTGGTCATCATTGTTCACGCCGCGAGCAATCTTTTACCGTTTTGAGAAAAAACTTCAGGACAGCCATGTATCGGTAGCGGTAGTAGTGCAAAAAATGATACAATCCGAAGTGTCGGGCATTACCTTCACTGTTCATCCTGTGACTGAAGATAGGCGGCAGATGGTTATAGAATCTGGTTTTGGTTTGGGCGAAGCTATAGTCTCCGGCATGATTACACCCGATGCTTATGTGGTGGACAAAAAGGATTTTTCTATTAAAGATATCAATGTGGCTGAGCAGTCTAAGCAGATTGTGCGTACGCCCAAAGGTAATGAGTTTAAGGCTGTGCCAGTGTCCAAGCGCAATGACCAGAAACTTTCTGGCGCTCAAATCGTAGTTTTGTCTAAGATTTGTGTGGGTATTGAAAAGCATTACAATTTTCCTTGTGATATAGAATGGGCCATGGAAAAAAAGAAATTTTATATAGTCCAAAGTCGGCCAATTACGACTTTGTAGCCAAAAGACTATCCGCCTTTGGTGGGTAATTAATAATTTAATAATAATTATATGGCAGAGCATGGTACAGTCGCAGCTGAGTTAGACGAGGTTGAGCAAGAAGGGGCAATTAGTTTAGGGGAGGCAATAGAGTTGGCAGAAATGGCTATTGCTAATATTAAGCCAGAAATGCAAGCTGGTGAAGTTTTCCCTGGCTCCAATGCTTATAATAGTGTAATGCGGGCTGTAGTTATGGCTGGCGAAAACAGTAATAAAGTAATTGACAATTGGCAGGATGGTTATGAGGAATTAGCAGAGCATTTTGATTATACTGACCCGGAAAGATCAGTGGCTGAGCTAAAAGAAAAGTTGGAGGAATTTT
>JAHFJB010000011.1:2214-3970 GCA_023246135.1 Candidatus Parcubacteria bacterium | reverse complement strand
GGCAAAGTTGGGCCAAGGCGTAGAAAAAGGACAAGCTGAGTAGCTTATAGATTATATAGATTTTATGTATAACCCCGCACCATAATGGTACGGGGTTTGTTTGCTTTTTTGTTATTAGCGGGATAAACTAAGAAAGTAAATCGTTGTTTTGACATCGAGAGCTGGAAACAGAAAGAACATAGAGAAAGTGAGGAAAGCCCATGTACAGGAATCTTCTCATCGTCGGCATCGAGCCCAAAGCTCCTGGTCTTCATATCTTCACGCAGGCCTACACCCCTAGGGCAGGTTTGCCGCGTTTGCTGACCAAGGCACAAGAGCTCGGGCACAAGTGTGTCATCTTCTGCGAGGAGATGCACCAGTCACAGATTGATTGGGATTTGGTCGCTCAAGCTGACTTGATTCTGGTCTCAGCTACCACCTCAACGGCGCCGCGAGCCTATGAGCTTGCGGCCAAAGCTAAGGAGAGAAACCTCGAAGCAATCATATTGGGTGGCGGACCGCACTTCACCTTTGAGTGCCAAGAGGCGCTAAACCACGGCATAGACTTCGTTTTCCGTCACTGGGCCGACAAGAGCTTCTTTGAATGGCTCGATTGGTACCAGTCTCTGCACGATCCCAAGGATCTGATGGTTGACGACGTGAGGAAGCTGTCTCTGATTGCCGGTCTGGCTTTCAAAATTGCCGGTCACACTCATAAGACCGGCATGCCCGACCGGGTTGATCCAGACAGCTGGCCGACGCCTGACTTCAGGCTGGTTCGTGGTTTTAAGCCACGGTTCATCACTCTGATCACTTCGGAGGGTTGTGACCACAACTGCGAGTTCTGCAGTGAGTGGGCCATGCACGGGGGCAGGTATCGTGTTCGTTCACTGGATAAGGTGATCGAGGACATTCGCTTCTACTGGCGAGTTTACGGAAAGATGACCATCTTCATCGGCGATGACAATCTGGCCGCTGACCAGAGAAATGACTCAGGTCAAATGCTCGTACCAGGCACTGAGCGTCTGGCTGAGCTGTGTCGGATGATCATCGCGGCAGGACTGCAAGGAGTCTACTCCGGTCAGGTTCGCCTGGCCTTGGCGGACAATCCCGAGCTTCTGTCACTGATGAGCCAAGCCGGTTTTGACCGCGTCTACATCGGGTATGAATCCATCAACCCAGACAACGACAAGGCCACTGGTGGCAAGCTCGATTTCGCTCGCATGGGCGAACAGACAGCCATGTTTCACCGTCAGGGAATCGCTGTCCACGCCATGTGGATCTTGGGTTTCGACAACGATACTCTGGACACAGTCCGTCGAACGATTCAGGCGGCCATCAGGTGGCGGATAGACACCAACCAGTTCATGATCCTGATGCCCTTGCCCGGATCGCCCCTGAGGAGTCGGCTCATGAGAGCCGGAAGGATTATCCATTCGGACTGGGAGAAGTACGACGGTCATCACGTCGTCTTTGTCCCTTGTCTGATGAAGCCTTGGGAATTGCAGGCGGCAGTGATCCTGAAGGCCATGCCCGCGGTTTACAACCTGTGGCAGACTGGCTGGATCTATCTGGCTAGCAATTTCCGCACATTGAGGAGGTGGATAAGCAGGCGAGCGCCTCATCCTCGTACGGAGTTCAAGAGCCACGCCATCACCTTTGTCCTGCGGGTAGTAGGACTCAACGTTGTGATGCGGGCTAGGCGGCTGTCCAAGCCGTATCTCCAGCAACTCAAGAAGAAGGAGTTTCCTACCGAGAGATGAATGATCTCTCTAGA
>JAHFJB010000011.1:0-2204 GCA_023246135.1 Candidatus Parcubacteria bacterium | reverse complement strand
GATTTATTTTTTATTGGAAATTTGTTATAATATAGTTATGAAATTAAGCACTAAGCAAAAACAGCAATTGTTTTTTCTTTTATTAGCAGCTCTTTGGGGCGCTCTTATTTTTTATTTGTCATCAGTGCCAGATTTAAAAAGTGGTTTTCCTAGCTCCTATGATTTTGTTTTGCGCAAATTTGCGCACATGGGTGTTTTTTTCATTTTGACTTATTTTATTGCCAGTAGTTTCGATAGCCACAAGCGGAGTTATTTGCTTTTCGTTATTATAGCGGCGGTTACCTATGCTATGATTGATGAATTGCATCAGACTTTTGTGCCTGGCCGTCATGGGGCGCCCAATGATATTTTTATTGATTCTATTGGAGTTTATTTTGGAGTTTGGTTTTACAAGGTAAAACCTCCGGCTAAGTTATTTAAGAAAAGATTTGTATAAAAAATCCGGCCCCGCGTATGCGGGGCCGGATTAAATAATAACGATTTATTTGAGATTTTTTACTAAATCAGCAAAAGCTTTAGGATCCTTTTCGGCTATTTCCGCCAAAACTTTGCGGTCTAGTTCACATTTATTTTTCTTCAAGGTATCGATAAATGTGGAATACTTGTAACCCAAAGGTCTTAAAGCAGCATTGAGCTTGACTTGCCATAAACGGCGATTGACCCGCTTTTTTTTGCGGCGGTCAGCCAAGGCATGGGCGCCAGCATGAAGTATAGCTTCATGGGCGAGCTTGATTTTCTTTTTACGACCCCAATTATATCCTTTAGTTTCTTTTAGGATATTTTTTCGGCGTTTGACGTGGGCTGTTCCTCGTTTTACTCTAGGCATATGAGTACAAAGATTTTAAGTTTATAAATAAGGTAAAAGTTGTCTAACGGTTTTGCTATTGGCAGAGGATATTTCTTTATCCCGTCTTTTATTTTTGGTGACCTTGCCGCTTTCGCGAGAATTAAAATGATCCTGACCGCCACTGCGAATCATGAGTTTTTTGCTACCCGTTACTTTGATTCTTTTTTTCAAGAGTTTTCTAGTTTTGAGTTTCATATAGCTATATACACTTCAATGTTAATTATTTTTTACTGATAGTAGTGCTAATGATGGAACCTTGTTGTTCAATGTTTTTGTCTGTTTTATAGACATCACCCAAATTAGTTAAGAACTGCCTTATGACTTCAATGGCTTTGAATTTGAAGGCTTTTTCTCGGCCGCGCAGTTTTAATTCTAGGCGGACATTGTGACCTTGCCCCAAAAATTTGTTGGCCTGCTTTTGCCGGACTTCTATGTCATGCTGGCCGATATTTAAGGATAACCTGATAACCTTGGTGTCGATTTTTTTGGTTTTTTGCTGGCTACGGCTTTGCTGATATTGAAATTTGCCATAGTCCATGATTTTGCAAACCGGTGGCTGGGCTAGAGGGGAGACTTCTATTAAGTCCAAACCTCTTTCGCTAGCCATATCAATAGCCTGACGGGTTGCTAAAACACCCAGCTGTTCGCCATTTTCGTCAATCACTCTTACTTCAGGCACACGAATTTGCTCGTTGAGGCGATATTTTTTGCTGATGTTCCTACTTTGCCAAGGTCGGTAAAAATTGTTGTTAATACGTTTGACTTTAAGTTTATAAGTGGTGTCTCCATTCATCCTTTAGGGGTGAAGAAAACATGATATGGTGGAGATGAGGGGTATCACACCCCTGTCTGACAAATGTCCTAATACATTTCTACAAGTTTAGTCAATTTTGTGATTTCAACTGTTGGCTATAAAACTGACAAAAAACCAACAGCTTAGTTAATTTTTGGTTTTGAAACAGTAGCACTAACATCCGCTGTTTCTAGCCTGATTATTGACGCCCCTTTGATCACCTCAGGCGAGCAATCAAGAGACGGTCGAGGCAAATTTATGCCAAGACTGGTGCCAAGCTAGGAACTGTAAACAGTTCTTTGACTTTGGCTAAAGTGTTTTTTGCACTTATTTTTTTCGATTTTATCGAGTTCGAGAACTCCACTTGCCGTATATTATTTCATTTGACATCAAATATATGACATCCCCAAGTTTAAAAATTCTTTATCTTTCTGGCTAATTCTCGTCCGACATCACGTTTTTTCATGTCGGCTCGTTTGTCAAATTGCTTTTTTCCTTTAACCAAGGCAATTTTTACCTTGATTAACCTTCGCGTATTATACACTGAAAGGGGTATGATTGTCA
>JAHFJB010000010.1:1159-8597 GCA_023246135.1 Candidatus Parcubacteria bacterium | reverse complement strand
TTCATAAAGTCCAAGAAGGATAACATAATTATAATTTTAGAAGCTAGAATAGATAAATTAAATGAATATGGCGTTGAAATTAGACGACTTTTTGACATAAAGTTTGAAGTAGTTTTAGGAGATAAATACATGCAGTCTGGTAGTGAAAATAAAATAGAAATAAATAAATAAATTTATGCAAATTATTGGTAGAGATAATATTTCACAGTCAGGCATGAAAAATAAACTTAAAATTGATAATCGCCAGCAGAACAATGAATCTTTGATTAAAAAAATTATTATAGGTATATTATTTTCAGTAGTTGCGTCAGTAATTGCGGCTGGTATAATCTATTGGTTAGGTTGGAAATAATTTTGATATAAAAAATCCTTAAAACGTTACCCCCATTTTTTGCGAGAAAATACATCACCAATATTAAAAAAATAAAAATATGCCCAAACAAAAAACACAAATCCTCTACATCCACGGCGGTATGACCTTTAAAAACAAAAAAAACTATTTACATTGGCTCAAACACCGCGAAATATCCATTGATAAAAAAGCAAGGTGGCATGATGATTATCTAGAAAAAAAATTAGGGCCTAATTTCCAAATCATTAGACCGAAAATGCCCTTACTTGAAAACGCAAAATATAGCGACTGGGTAATCCATTTTGAAAGATACTTTCCTTATCTGAAAAACAATGCAATTCTTATTGGTGCCTCTATGGGCGGAATGTTTCTGGCCAAGTATCTATCAGAAAATAAATTTGCCAAAAAATTGCTATCAGTATATCTAGTCTGTCCACCTTTTGACAATACGCTTTATGGCGAAGACTTAGTCGGCGGCTTCAAGCTAACTTCAAACCTATCACTCCTAGAAAAAAACTGTAAAAAAATAACTTTACTTTTTGCCAAGAATGATGATGTGGTGCCTGTGTCGCATGCCAAAAAATATGCTGCCAAGCTAAAGCAGGCTAATATAGTCATATACAAGCATATCCCCGGTCATTTCAAAATATCCGAATTTCCGGAAATCATCAAAATGATAAAAAGTGACGTAACAAAATAAAAACGCCGCCTAGTAGCTCCCCCGAAGGAGAACCACTAGGCGGGAAACGGGAAAGGACGGGTGCCCGAAGCGATAAATCACTTGGGCAACAAGGGAACGGACGAAGGGTTGGTCAGGATCTGGTAAATCCAGAGAAAGAAGAGTGCGGCCACCGGGCCAGCCATGATGGCAAACGCCAACCTAATCCGCCGCTGACGCTGCTCTTCCTCGGTACCGCGAGGCTTACGACTATGACTCATGGTCTCCCTCCTTGGCTAACAACCCATCGAACGCGACTATCACGATACGGACACATTATAACTATTTATATTAAACAATGTCAATAAATAACCATATAGAACTAGCCAATAGAAACTGCCTGGCCTGCGAAGGCGATTATCCCTCGCTCCAAGCCAGCGCCATTAAGATATACCTGGAACAACTCCATACTTCCTGGCAGATTATTGATGAGAAAAAAATAAAACAAACTTTTAAATTTAAAAGTTTTCTTGAGGCCATAGACTTTGTCAATAAAATCGCCAAAGTCGCCGAAAAAGAAGGCCACCATCCCGATATTTATATATTTTATAATCAAGTGACAATAGAGTTGTGGACGCATGCCATAGCAGGTTTATCGGAAAATGATTTTATAATAGCCGCCAAGATAGAAAAGATTATAGATGAAATCAAAAAGGCCTAGTCCCGGAGCGTCGTAGCTCGCGGTTTCGGCCCTTTGTCGGGGGACATGGAGTAAGGCTCCTTTAGCCGAACCATCTGTAGGTCTTAGTGTAGACCACCAATGACACGGCTAGTGCGATGGCTGCTGCAACAGCGATGAAGAAACTGCGGTCTCTGTCTCTCTCGCCGGCTCGAACACCGAAGCAGGCAAGAATCAGGCCAAAAGTAGCCACTCCTTTCCATGGCGTGTTGGGCAGGGTTAAGAGTCCTACCCAGTTGAGGATGAGCAACGCGGGTCCGGAAACCCAGGGATTGACGTGAAGCCTATTCACCTTCGCCTACCTTTCTGGGGGATAACCGCTGACCCAAACTTCAGTAGAATGGGTCTACATTTAAAGCATACTACCGCCAAATTTTGTGTCAAATAAAAAACTCCATACCGAGCAGAGCCTAAGAATGAAGTTTTTCTTTTATTTCTACACTGATAGTCTGGGTGGCTTGTAAGTGTTGGCTGGTTTAGAAGCTCCTGATGATGACGGTGAATTATAAAAATAATTGCCCATAGAATTAGAACCCTTTGGCGGAGCCCCATAAGGAGTGTCGCTGGCTGGAGGCGTAGGATTAAAAGGAGAATAATTGTCTTGAGAAAAATCAAGTGGTTCTCTACGACGAACTGGCTTGGCCGCTACTTTTTTTGTGTCTGGTTTCACACCAGAACTCTTACTCGTATCAACACTTGGTTTAGTGCCCCAATGTTCCAATATACCTTTAACTGATTTTTTCTCCTTACCACTCAAAGTATCATCTGTTCTCAGTATTTCTTGATAGTCAGATCTTCTCCTAGAACTATCATAAGAACCGCTACGAATAGCACTTTCTCTTTTTTTAGCAATAGCATTAATTGCTTCTTGATTATCTTTCAGCGAACTCAAGTCACCGTAACGAGTGCCTTGTTTCAGTTTTTTCTGCCAAGCGGCGGCAGTGAATTTTTTGCCACTGGGCAAATCTTGAAGTGTTCCCATATTTAATAGCTAATGATTATTATTTTTAATAATAACATGCCTCTAAAATAAAAACAAAAAATGCCTATTATTCATATCAAATTACCAAGCTGGCACTAGCAAAAACCCATTGTTTTTGTCCATTGCCTTCCTGTCAATCTTGAGGTAAAATTGATGGTACAAGAGCTACTGATATAGCCCTCATTTTATCTCAAAACACTAGTTTTAAGCTACCAATAAAATGGCCACAAATACAGGCCTCGCCCGTCAGCAAACTACGGCCGAGGGAAAAATCCATGTTTATACTGGCGACGGCAAGGGCAAAACCACAGCGGCCCTAGGCCTAGCTATACGCGCTATTGGCCATGGTCTCAAAGTCGGCATTATTTACTTTGACAAGGGTGGTGATTATTATGGCGAGCGCCATATTTTGGATAAATTAAAAAATGACGGTATAATATACAAAGCTTTTGGCTATCCCCGGATGCTGGGCAATAGGTTTCGCTTTGATAATATCCCCCAAGACCTGCAGGAAGCTCAGGCGGCCATAAAGCAAGCCCAAGAGTGGCTAAAGACTGATCTTGACCTTTTGATCTTAGATGAGATAAATACCGCTGTAAAAACAGAACTCCTAAACACTGACGATATAGTAGATATCATCAAACAAAAACCAACCCAGCTAGAATTGGTACTCACTGGCCGCTACTGTCCCCCGGAAGTCATGGATTTGGCTGACCTTATCACTGATATGAAAGCCACCAAACATTATTTTAGCCAAGGCTTGGACGCCCGGGAAGGAATTGAATATTAAATTTAAATTAATAACAACACAACCATGAAAAAAAGCTTGAACTATTCTCTACTTCTTGTAGTAATAATTGCCGCCGGTGCCTTGTGGTGGTTTATGCGCGCTCCGCAAAGTATAAACAATAATCCGACCATCAACCAAATCACCCAAAAAACTGAAAGTAAACCCATAACCGTCAATTTTGATTTTTCTAATCAAGATGATGTCTCGATAAATTATCCCTATAATGAAGAAAGCCTGTTTGCTATTACCCAGACTATAGCCAAAGATAAAAACTGGCAATTCTCTTTTAAAGATTACGCGGATATGGGGCTTCTAGTAGAGCAGCTAGGCAATAACAAAAATGGCGACGACCAAAAATACTGGCAATACTTTGTTGGCAAAGACCAACCACAAGTATCAGTTGATAAATATTTCCCCAAAGCTGGTGAAACAGTCAATTGGAAATTTGAAACCTCCAACTTTTAAAATCTATGAATAAATACGGACTGATAATTTTTATAAGCTTGCTAGCTTTCTTGGGCCGCTTTTTGCCACACTTACCCAATTTTTCTCCTTTGTATGCTAGCCTGATTTTTAGCGGCGCTTATGCTAGTAGGATGAGATGGGCCTTTTTGCCGCTCTTGGCTTTACTCGTATCTGATTTTTTCATAGGCTTTTATGCTTGGCCCATTATGCTCGCCGTTTACCTCAGCCTAACTGCCAATATCTTTATTGGGCGTAAGCTAAAGAAAAATTTAAATGCCCTAAGTGTCCTAAACGCCTCCTTGTTATCAGCTCTACTATTTTTTGTAATAACTAATACGGCGGTCTGGTATCTTGGCACTTGGTATAGCCATGATATCAGTGGGCTCATGTCTTGCTACACCTTAGCTATTCCATTTTTCAAAACTACTATTGCCAGCACTGTGCTCTATAGCGGTCTGATGTTCGGCGCTTATGAAGGTCTGCTAGTTCTAAAAAAATCATTGCTGAAAAAAATAACTAACTAAAAATTTTCTACCCCATTCTTCACCCCGCCCCAACCCGCGCATGCGGGTTGGGGCGGGTATTTTTTATTATTTGCTCAATTTGTGATATAATTAGGGTGATAAAAAGCTAAAATAAAAAGTAATTATTAACTTTACCAATTCCATGCCAATGAATATTAATGATTTATTTAAGGCGGCGACAAAGAACAAGGCTTCGGACTTGCATCTTATAGTCGGCAAGCCACCGATACTAAGGATTGACGGCGAGCTCAAGATAATTCCCGACGAAGAAGAGGTGACCAAAGATTTGGCTGAGCGCATGATCTTTAGTATTTTGACAGAAAGACAAAAAAATAAATTTTTGGAAGAAAGAGAGTTGGATATTTCCTATGAAATACCCAAATTTTCCCGCTACCGCGTCAACCTGCATTGGGAAAAAGACAACGTCGGCCTAGTAGCTAGAGTCATTTCCAATGACGTGCCCTCAATGGAAGATTTGGAATTGCCACCTATTGTCCACAAAATGATTGAACAAAATAGCGGACTAATACTGGTCACTGGCCCAACTGGTTGTGGCAAATCCACTACCCTGGCGGCTATGATTGAGCGCATCAATCAACTGCGCTTTGCCAACATTATCACTTTGGAAGACCCCATTGAATTTATCCATAAGCCCAAGAAAAGCATCATCAAACAAAGGCAACTGGGCAATGATATGCTGACCTTCCAAGATGCCTTGCGCCACGTGCTACGTCAAGATCCCAATGTCATCATGGTCGGTGAAGTCCGTGATTTGGAAACAATGTCGGCCACTATCACTTTGGCCGAAACTGGACACTTGGTTCTAGCTACCTTGCACACCCACAATGCTGCTCAGACCATTGACCGTGTCATTGATGTCTTTCCGCCACACCAGCAAGCCCAAGTCCGTTTGCAATTATCCATATCTCTAAGCGGCGTTATCTCCCAACAACTCCTGCCCCGTCTCGGTGGCGGTCGAGTACCGGTACGCGAAATATTAATTAATACTCCAGCGGTCGCCAATATAATCCGCGAAAACAAAATCCCTCAAATAAAAAGTGTTATCCAAACTAGTGCCGATGAAGGTATGTTTACCATGGAACAATGTATCAAAGATATATTGCAAAAAAATCTCATCGAAGAAGCTACGGCGGTCGCCTATTTGGAAAATACGCAATAATGCCCACCATTGATCTAGCTAAAATTTCTCTTCTAGCTGGCCTCAACCAAAAAGAATTAGTTTGGTTGAAGCGTTTTTTGTTAAAAAAAACTTATAGCGCCGGCGACTTAATAATGAGCAAAGGAAAATCTAGAGATAGAGTCATTATTATAGTGAGCGGACTAATATCACTGGAGACCAAAATTGATGGCGAAGAAACAATCGCTTTATTTAAAGGCGGCGAAACTGTCGGTGAGATGGCCCTCATAGAAAAAAATGGCTACCACCAATACACCCTTAAGGCTATAAGCGATAAAGTAGATACTTTGGAATTATCGGTTTACAACTGGCATACCATCATAAAAAAAGAGCCGATGATTGCCCAAAAGCTCTACCACAATATTGCCCTACTCTTAAAACGGCGACTCAACCATGCCAATAACAAGCTAGTGACTTTATTTGCTACCGGCAAGATAATCGGCCAATATGAAGATCTAGAAACTATTGCCCAGTCCCTCATAAAAGTAATTTTAAATATCATCCCCAGCAAGCGTGCCTTATTTATCTCTACTTTTTCGCCAGATAATAAAATACACCTAGAGGAAAATATTGGCTGGACCAACTTAAAAAAAGGCGCCTACTACCCTATCAAAAATGATCGCTTGCTCAAATTAGTATCCAAAGAAAAAACCACAGTTATTTTTGAAAAAAATAAGCGTCCTAAAGGCTACAATGACTCTCCTTACTTAGCCAAGAGCCTTATTGTAGTTCCTATTGTCAACCAAAAAAATACCTTGGGGTTTATCATCTTAGGCGACAAATCCAATGGCCATAATTTTAGTATCAACAACCAAATACTTCTGGAAGCCATCGCCAATCAAGTTGCTCCAGCCATAAATAATATTGCAGCCTCTCACCTGAAATCTGCCGAGAAATCCCTGCACAAAGTCTACATTGACCCCTTTGCTAACTATTGATAAATTGTTGACAATATGTTATAGTGTTCCTGCTTGTAGCTTGAAATAAGCTATATTTTTTATATAATCAATGCGCGCTCATAGCTCAGTTGGTAGATCCGCCAGCTGGCGGACTCTTAAGCAAACCGTTAAATAGAGCATGTTCACCACTTACACTATATATAATAAAGACAGTGCCAAAATATATATTGGCCATACTGCCAATCTTAACAACAGATTAAAGAGACACAATGGTCAATTGCCAAATAAACAAACTTCATTCACATCAAAAAATAAAGGAAAATGGATCCTAATTTATAAAAAAAATTTCGAAACTAGAAAACAAGCAATTAATAAAGAAAGGGAATTAAAAACATACAAAGGTAGAGAATTTGTTAAAAAATTTATAAAAAAATAACAATTATCAATGCGCGCTCATAGCTCAGTTGGTAGAGCAGTTGCCTCTTAAGCAAACGGTCGCAGGTTCGAATCCTGCTGGGCGCACCACTAAATTTGCACCCGTAGCTCAACTGGATAGAGCGACTGGCTTCGGACCAGTAGGTTGTGGGTTCAAGCCCTGCCGGGTGCACCAAACAATTCAGTCTTATTGGCTGTTTTTTGTTCCATTTACATCATTGACAATTTGCTATATTATGTTAAAGTATGTCGTTGGTCCACCCCCTCACCCCTGTCCGCAATGCCAAAGGAGCGTGCCACCATGTCCTTACCAAACTCCCCCCTGTTCGATCAAGCTGCGCAACTCGCGCAGCAGATCAAGGCGGCTATGCCTAGCCCGTCACGCCTCTCAGACTG
>JAHFJB010000010.1:0-1149 GCA_023246135.1 Candidatus Parcubacteria bacterium | reverse complement strand
GCTACGGCGTTTTTGTGGTGGTCAAACACCACGAGTTTCACATCTTTGTCCCTGTCCATGGTCCTATCACGATCCGTACCTGGGATCCGAAACATGGCACCGAGGCCTGGATACACGGTCGTCCGATGGAAATCGTCGACTGGGTCAAGACCAGGGTGTCCAGGGTCCTGACCGTGATCCCCCGTTGGGCCTGAAGACTGCCCCCGACAACGACGAACGGCGGCGCGCGACATCCAAGCGCGCCGCCCCAATTTTTTCTCTTTATTTTTAGACCAATTTCTGCTAAATTTAATACAAAACTAATACCCTCGCGAAGCTGGGGTATTGGCAAAATAAAATATCATGAAATTTAAATACAACAAAACAACTAAAGAACGCTTGGACAAATTCTTAAATGATGAGTTGCCTGATATTTCCCGCAGTCAGATAAAAAAGCTGATTCTTCAAGAAAAAATAACCGTCAACAAAGCCACCTCGTCAGTCCATCGCTGGTTGAAATATGGCGATACTATTAACTATGATGAAAAATCAGAAGCTCATGATTCTGGCTTTGATTTCAAACTAGAGCCAAAAATTATTGAAGAAACTGACAACTATTTGGTTATTGAGAAGCCCAGTGGCCTTTTGGTCCACCCCACAGAAAAGCAGGAAACCAACACCTTGGCTGACTGGCTCAAATTAAAATTTCCTAAGATTAAGAGTGTCGGCGATGATCCTATGCGACCCGGTATTGTCCATCGTTTAGACAAAGAAGTCTCCGGACTCATGGTCGTGGCTTTAAACCAAGATTATTTTGACTTACTCAAACAACAATTTCAAAAACGCAAAATTACCAAAGAATATATTGGCCTGGTCCACGGACAGATGCTCAATGACAAAGGCGAAATCACTACACCCCTAGAGCGCGACAAAAAAACCGGCCTAACCAAAGCCCAAACTACTCTAGGATCAGGACAAGTGGCTCAGACAAATTATGAAGTTATTAAGAAATTTATCAACTACACCCTGCTAAAGATAAAAATCAAAACTGGCCGCACTCATCAAATTCGCGCTCACCTGTATAGTATTGGCCATTCACTAGTCGGTGACCAATTGTATCAAACCAAGGACTTGCGCAAAAAAAAGAAGACCTTAGAACAAAGAATATTT
>JAHFJB010000120.1 GCA_023246135.1 Candidatus Parcubacteria bacterium | reverse complement strand
TATGGAAACGGTCAAGGGTTATATGAAGCACGAGGAAGGCGTACTCACCAAAGTCACCCAAGCCCGCGCCCAAGCCATGCAAGCTACCAACCCCAAAGACAAAGCTCAAGCTGAAAATAATTTATCGGAAACCCTCAAGAGCCTCTTTGCTATATCTGAAAATTATCCTGATCTCAAAGCTTCGCAAAACTTTTTACAACTACAAGATGAAATTAGTGACACTGAAAACAAAATTCAAGCTTCCCGCCGCTTTTACAACGGCCAAGTCCGCGACTTTAACACCAAGATTGAAGTTTTCCCAACCAATATGATTGCTGGCCTGCTCCACTTCAAAGCTTGGGATTTCTTTGAAACAGCCAGTGAAAAAGAAAGGGAAAACGTACAAGTGAAATTCTAAAAACATTTTTTTAGCAACAAAAAAGCGGCGGACTAATATTAGTTCGTCGCTTTGCTTTCATCTTGACATATCTTAGGCCTTATTGTTATATTATATTGATAATAAACTACGACAATCTATGTATCAACAAATTGACAGCAACAAAAGAAAAAGCTGGGCCTTGATGCTAATCTTTGCCCTAGTCATTGCTGGTTTAGGCTGGATTTTTGGCCAATATTACGGTAATGGCAGTAGCTATGGAGCAGTGATTATGGCTGTCCTTATAGCCACGGGCATGAATCTCATCAGCTTTTTTGCTGGTGATAAGATTGCTCTGTCTATGGCCGGCGCTCGGCAAATAAGCCAAAAAGATAACCCTTATGTTTGGCGCTTAGTGGAAAATCTGACCATTACTGCTGGCCTGCCTATGCCTAAAGTCTATATTATAAATGATGAATCCATGAATGCCTTTGCTACTGGCCGCGATCCCAAGAATTCCTCCATAGCCTTTACTACCGGCATTATCAGTAATCTAGAAAATGAAGAGCTGGAAGGTGTGATTGCCCACGAGCTATCACACGTAAAAAATTATGACATCAGGCTCATGATGGTAGTGATTGTCTGCGTGGGCATTGTGACTCTCTTAGCCGATTGGATGATGAGAAGTTTCCTGTGGCGGCGCAGTGATAATGACAATAATAACAACAATCCTCTGATGATAATTGGCATTGTCTTGGGGCTACTGTCCCCTATTTTTGTCCGGCTCATACAACTAGCTATTTCTCGACGCCGAGAATTTTTGGCTGATGCCTCCGGCGCCTTACTTACTCGCTACCCCGAAGGCCTAGCGCGCGCCTTAGAAAAAATCAGTGCCCAAAAACAGCCGCTACGCCGAGTCAACAAAGCTACAGCTCATCTCTATATTGCTAATCCATTCAAGAACAGCCAAAATTTATTTTCTACTCACCCGCCTATTGCAGAAAGAATCAAAGCTTTAAGAGCTATGTAATTTATATATGACAGATAACACCCAAAATATATTAGATAAATTTACTCACCACTTCAAAAAAGTGCTGATTGCGGCACAAAATTTGGCTTTGGCTAAAAAACATGCAGCCATTGAGCCGGAAGATTTACTAGTATCGCTTATCAAAACCAAAGGCGCCCTAGCCTCTGATATTTTGATTAAACAAAAAGTTAATACTAATTTTCTTAATCTGACTATCTTAGCCGAAGATTATCAGACCATTAATATTGACCCCACCCAACTGCCTCAGCCTTCAGATGAATCACAAAAAATCATTGAGAAAGCCGTGATGACAGCCTACAAATACCAACACAAATATATTGGCACTGAACATCTCTTGTGGGGCCTTAGCGAAAGCTCAGACAAAAATCTGCAGGAAATTTTGGGCAAAGCTAATATCAATGTCTTTGATCTCAAACAGCACCTGAATCTTATTTTAAAAAGCACTTCCAAATTTAGCGACCTGACTGCTGATGAAGAATTAAAAGAACTAGAAAATATTTTTGATGAACCGGCCAAAGATAACGGCGGCGCTTTGGACAATTTTACTATCAATCTCACCACTGAAGAAGTCCAGCAAAATATTGATCCGGTCATTGGCCGCTCCCGAGAAATTGAACGCTTAATTGAGATATTGTCACGCCGCACCAAAAACAATCCCGTGCTTTTGGGTGATGCTGGTGTTGGCAAAACCGCTATTATTGAAGGTCTAGCCAAACGCATTATGTCCGGCGACGTGCCTGATGTCTTGCTTAACAAAACCATCCTTAACCTAGACATTTCCAGCCTTATCGCCGGCACTATGTATAGAGGTGAATTTGAAAACCGGCTAAAACAAGTAATCAGCGAAGTCAAGAATAATCCGGACATTATACTCTTTATTGACGAACTCCACACTATCATGGGCGCCGGCGCCACTACTGGCGCCTTGGACGCTGCTAATATCTTGAAACCGGCCTTAAGCCGAGGCACTTTGCGCTGTATTGGCGCTACGACTTTTGAGGAATACAAAAAACATATTGAAAGCGACCGAGCTCTGGAGAGAAGATTCCAACCAATTATTATTGAAGAATCCAGTGAAGCCGAGACCTATGAAATACTCAAAGGAATTAAGAGCAATT
>JAHFJB010000119.1 GCA_023246135.1 Candidatus Parcubacteria bacterium | reverse complement strand
AAGCGCACTAGACCAACTATGCGACCTCTCCATTATTATAAATAACGCTAAAAGTATAAATTTAATTACCATTTTAGTCAACTCAAAACTCGGCCCAATGATTAGACATATAGGCCGAGTGAAACTCTCATAAAATTATAGAGAACCCTCTGGTAGCTTCTTTAAATCCTGGTTAGTAATGCCCAAGCTCAAAAAGCGCATAATTTCATAAGCCGAATCCCCATCCTTCATATAATAACGCTTGCCATCTTTGGGATTTAGATACCAAGCTTCGCCTCGAGATTCTACTTGAAGCAAGATATTGCCCAGCAGTCGATTGGCCAAACTGGCATTAATACTAACCTTAGTGGTATCAGCACTGGTCGGATCATAACCATTTTTAACTTCATCGCCATCAGGAAAACTATCATCATCACTATCACTATCATAAGGATCAGTGCCTAGGGCTTCTTCCATTTTATCGGGCAAGCCATCGCTATCAGTATCATCTTCTTGCAACCGAGCGTCAACCCCAATGGGAATCTTAGCTAGATCAACATCACTAATACCTAAACCGAATTTTCTCATCATATCATAAGCAATGGGCCCATTTTTCATGTAGTATCTTTTCTGAGAAGTATTATCAACATACCAAGCTTCACCGTGGGATTCTACTTGAAGCAAGATATACCCCTTCAACCTTTGCAGTAGACTACCAGTTCTAGCCAGTGGCGTATAGGTGCCATCGTCTGTATTATCATCTGAATTATCACCAGACACTGCGGCGGCCGGCAAACTATATTCAAAAACAGTTTCTTCACCAGCTGATACTTCTATATCATATTTTAAATATTCTGTGTTAACTTTTTTGAGGTAAAAAGCATAAATTCCCTTTTTCAAAGGATTGTAAGGATGGTCGCCGGCGACATAGATAATAGCCGAGCCATCGCCGGCAGTTTTGAGTGCTTTGACTAAGGCGCTTTTTTCTTTCATGGGATTGCCATCAACATCATACTTTTGAGCATAAATAGAAAATGATTGGTTGGGGACTAGCTTACCACTCGCATCTCTTATAATAACCTTAATATCTGACAGGGTCTTATTTATTTCTTTATCCTCACCACAAACAAACTTAATATTATCAAACCACCAAAACTCTCCGGTTTTTTCAGCCTTATCATAAATATTTAATATATAACTTAAGCGAGGATCAGGATAAAATGACAAAGCCGCTACACCATTGGCGCCAACCTTGGCACTAGCTGCTTTAGCACCACTAATAGGCACACCATTAGCATCAATGTTTTGCTTATACAGTGATACACTAAGGCCCGGAATAATATCTCCCGCCGCTGATCGTGGCACAACATTGACAAAAGATTTTTCCGAACAAAGATCGCCACCTGGCATATAATTATCAGTGGTCTGAAGAGGTATTGATTTACGTTCTTGATCCACTACTTTCAAATCATAGTATTTGTAAGTCTGGCCATCTCCTCCCAAGATACTGGCGGCATAAGTACCGGCTGGATATTCAAAAACAGCTACACCCTTATCATTAGTAGTAATGCGTTTTATTAAACTGCCAAAAATTTTCTCACCATCAAGGTCCAATTTTTGCTCATAAATCTTCACCTCTGAACCCGAAGGAAAAGGTACGCCGGCTGCATCTTTTACTGTAAAGGCGATATCACTAAATTTAAAATTAATATCGGTAGTCTTTTTTTCTTCAACTTTAATATTATATTGAGAAAATATGCCTCCTTGCACACCAGGCGACTCAAAAACATAATATCCTGAAAAAACACCATCCATAGACCTAGCCTTGTCGGTCAGATAAGTAGTAACCTGTCCAGTTGAACCAGTGTTTAGTGAGGCTACTAACTGATCTTTGATAGGATCTCCATCAACATCATATTTTTGTGTATATAATTTGAAGCCGGTATTGTTTCTAAGCATGCCCTGAGAATCCCTCAGCACCACATGAATACCGCTCAAATTAATTACTTTTTCTACAGTCTGACCGCAAGCTTGTGGCAATTCATTATAAAAATACATACCACTGGCAGTAGCGCTTGGATCCCAAACCTTAATCGCATAAGCAGGATCTTCTGCTTTAAAATTGGCTATGCCAATACCAGTATTAGCCGCTGTTTTACCGGTGGCCACTTGTTTGTCTGGCTTAGGATTTCTGTCTGCATCAAAAACTTGCACATATATAGCAAAATTAACATTGGGCACAAAATCACCAACTTGGTTTCTGACTACCATTGAAACTGTCATAGTGCAAGTATCTTCAGTCGCCAAGACTGGTAAAGGTCTAATACTTTTATCTTTAAAAATCTGCTGGCCTTGACCAAATAATAAAACAAAAAACAGGGTCAGCAAAACAAGTAGTTTTACCCTGCTTATTTCCCTAAAAATTCTCATAATTTTACGCTTATTTTATTATAAATAGCCCTTATATAATAACATGAATAAACGTAAAATTCAATTTTTGCCAGTAGCCTTATATTTCCCCTATATTTATTTTCCGAACATCCTCATTG
>JAHFJB010000118.1 GCA_023246135.1 Candidatus Parcubacteria bacterium | reverse complement strand
CGCAGCTGGCGGGCATAATGTGCTGATGGTCGGGCCGCCTGGGGCTGGCAAGACTCTACTGGCTAAGAGCTTTCTATCTATTTTGCCAGCACTTAGTCTGTCGGAAGCCTTGGAAGTAAGTAAAATTCATAGCTTAGCCGGTTTTTTGTCAGAAGATAATCATTTGATAAGCAGTCGGCTGATGCGTTCGCCCCATCATTCAGCTTCAGTGGCGGCTATTGTGGGTGGTGGTTCTTGGCCACGGCCTGGAGAAATAAGTTTGGCTCACCATAATGTTTTATTTTTTGATGAGATGCTGGAATTTTCTCGTTCAGTTTTGGAAGCTTTGCGCCAACCCTTGGAAGACAAGATTATAACAGTCTCTCGAATTAAACATAGCGTGGATTTTCCCGCCAATTTTATATTACTAGCCACAGCTAATCCTTGTCCCTGCGGTTATTTGACTGACAACAGTCGAGTTTGCCGTTGCAGTCCGACTGATATTAAGCGTTATCAAAAAAGATTGTCTGGCCCGCTCTTGGATAGAATTGATTTGCATTTTTTGGTTAATCGCGTGGCTAGCTCTGATCTTCTGCCTACCAGTGAAGCATTGGAGAAATCTAGTGTTATCAGGGAGCGGGTAATACTGGCTCGCCACAGGCAGTTGGCTAGATTTAAGGATAAAAATTTTTCTTTAAATAGTGGTATTGATTCTCGTTTGCTTAGAAGATATTGCCAGCTGTCTTCGGATATTGAAAATATTTTGCAAACGGCGAGCACTAAACTGGACTTATCGGCCCGAGCATATTTTAAAATTATCAAAGTAGCTCGGACTATTGCTGATTTGGCTGGTAGTCAAGATATACAAGCCGAACACATATTAGAAGCTATAAAGTACAGGAATAGGATTTTTGGTGAACTGTAACATATTGACATTTTTGGCGTCATATTATATAAAGAGATGTTAGTTCCTTTAAAAAGAGCAAATTCTCTTCAGGATAGTGGGCTAAATAGCTATTTACTGAGTTTTTAAGGGTTTTAGCCTAATATCCTGAAGAGAATATCTGGAGCACTTCAAGTGCTTTAGGATGACCAGTCATCATCCTATATATTCTCCTAAGGCCTTGAAGTCTAACAAAACACCTATGTTCCGTGCTCTATATGGATTCTTTAATCTCATCTTTCTCTTGATACTCTTCAAAATGTTTGCTCCAGGCATCTTTACCCTAGCCGTTGAGTTGTTGACCAATGTGTTGACAATCCTCAATACCACTGTTAGCTCAATGGCTAGCGGCACCGCACCTTCCATGTTTTAGTCTAAGACCCTTTCGGTCTTGACTAAACATAATCCAGCAGAGGACTTGGCTTACGCCAGTCCTTTTCTCGTTTTGTCAATAATATATTTTGATGATAAGATATTAGATATGAAGAAATATTTTTTGGCGGGTATTATAATATTGATCTTAGGTGGTGGGGCTTGGTATTATCGCCACCAGCATAGCGATGCTATAAAAATAGATTTGCCACCAGCCCAAGATTTTGAAAATTTTATCACCGATAAGGTAGCCACTGATACTTCAGAACAGATTGTAGATAAACCAAAGGTTTCTATCAACCTAAATACTAATACTGACACTACTACTAAACCTAGGGCAATAGCCGCTACAAGCAGCCCCAGTATAGCCGATAAAATAAATTTGAATATTCCCTTTACTTCCCAGGCGCCAACAGCTAATTGGAGTGAGCCCTTTCAGGATGCTTGTGAAGAAGCCAGTATTTTGATGGTAGATTATTATTATCAAAACAAAAAATTTCCCGATAAGTCGGAAGTTGAAAAAATATTATTGGATATGGTCAAATGGCAGACCGATACTTGGGGATGGCATAAAAATTTGCCAGTGGCCAAAGTTGCCGAGTTAGCTACTGGGTATTTTGGTAAGTATAGGCCGGTAATAGTGGAGGACGTGACAATAGCCAAGATTAAAGGTTTTTTGAATCAAGGTTTACCGGTGATTGTGCCAGCTGATGGTAAAAAACTTGATAATCCCAATTTTAGAAATGGCGGTCCAGCCTACCATATGTTAGTTATCAAAGGTTATGCTGGTGATAAATTCATTACCAATGATCCTGGTACAAGACTGGGAGCAGATTTCATCTATACCCAGGCCAATCTTATGGATTCAATAGCCGATTGGAATGAAAATGAGGCCAGCGCCACTGGCCCCAAAAGGATTTTGATTTTATATAAGAATTAGGAAAGATTGGTATTGTTTATTTTGAGTTTAAAATTGTAATGTAAATAATCGGCAGCTTTTTGGCAGTAGTTCATACGCTCTACAAATATAGAAAAATAATCAATAATCTTGGTAAATTTGGTATCCAATTTTAAAGACAAAGTGATTGTCTTTTTTTGGTTGTCAATTAGGAGTTTGTTATCAGTAACAGCATAGTTCACCCTGTCGTGGATATCTTCTTTTATTTTTTGAATATTTTTACTTATCACTCGAGAGCGATGGACGTCTGATTTATCAGCAATCACTAGGCAAGCGG
>JAHFJB010000009.1 GCA_023246135.1 Candidatus Parcubacteria bacterium | reverse complement strand
TCACCTAAAACACTAGGTCGCAAGCGGTCAGCTAAAGGTTGGTGATTGGTGATTTTTTCGGATATTTTAAGGCTAGTCATATGTTTTTGTCAGTTATTTCAGCTTAGCAGAAACAGGAATAAAAATAAACCCGCCCCGCGAAAGCGGGGCGGGTTTAGGATAATTTATTTTACAATTTTATTAGTAATGAATTTTATGACTTTCTGGTTGGTTAGGTAATTACTTAAGTAATAACGATAGTTCGGGTCTTTGAGATTTTTCTGGGCCTCTTCATTATCACCATAAGCTTCAGCTTGCCGAGTTAGCTCTTTTTGTAACTCTTCTTCGCTAACGTCAATTTTTTCTTCTTTGGCAAGTCCCCTTAATATTAGAGCCGCTTTGACTCTTTCCACTGCTTGATCATGAAAGTCTTTGTGCAAATCATCGTGGGTTTTGTTGATAGATGTTAGATAGCTAGGCAAATCCAGCCCTTGCGTATTGATGCTGTGCTCTAGCTCATGAATCATTTTGTGGATTTCATGGTCAATCAAGTTTTCCGGTACAGCACCAATAGTTGCAGTGTCAATGATAGCCTTGACCGCCTCATTGGTAACCCTGTCTTCTTCTTTGGCAGCCTTGTCTTCAGTGATATTGGTTGTTAGCTTGGTCTTGAGTTTAGCCATATCATCAAAGCCTAATTTTTTGGCTAGCTCATCATCCAAGGTTGGCAATTCTCTTTCATAGATAGCGACCACCTTAACCTTGAAAGTAGCTAATTTGTTGGCTAGATTTTTTTGAAAATATTTTTCAGGAAATGTAAGGTCAAATTCCAATTCATCATTGGCTTTATGACCAGATAATTTATCTTCAAAACCAGGAATCATATGGCCCTCACCCAGGATTACTGGGTATTTGTAGCTCTTGCCACCTTCAATCACCGCTTTGTTTATTAAGACTTCAAAGTCAATTTCTACCTTATCACCAGTTTTAGCCGCTCTAGCAACTACTGTTTCTTTGACATTCATGTTTTGTACTTGTTTGAGAGTTTTTTCAATTTCTTCAGTGGTGGCTGTTACATTATTTTTCTTGACACTGACCTCAGCCCATTTGCCCAAAGTGACGGATGGCAGTAAGGAGACAGTGGCAGTATAAATGATGTTGTTATTAGGAGCAACTTTTTCCAGTTTTATTTCCGGTTGGCCAATGGTTTGTAGATTCTCTTGCTTAACTGCTTTGTAAAAAGAATCGCTAATAACATCATTGGTAGCTTCTTGATACACAGCCATTTCACCGAACTGATTTTTTACCATATCAGCCGGCGCTTTACCCGGGCGGAATCCCGGAATTTTATTAGTCTTAGCTAAGCGAGCCGTGGCTTTATCCAAGTGAGGCTTGATTTCCTCTACTGTTACTTCAATAGTGAGTTCAATCTGTCCATTGGCTAGATCTTTTTTAGTAACTTGCATATTTTTTTGTTTGTCTTATTTTATCTCCCGGCTTCGCCGGGGGATAAAATAAGGCTTTTACGTTGATTTATAATAAGATAGCGATTAGAAGTAAAGCGACAACATTGAGAATTTTGATCATGGGATTAATAGCTGGTCCAGCTGTGTCTTTGTAAGGATCACCAACTGTGTCACCAGTGACGGCTGCTTTGTGGGCATCGGAACCCTTGCCACCGAAATGTCCACTCTCAATATATTTTTTGGCATTATCCCAAGCCCCGCCGCCGGAAGTCATGGAAATGGCAAGAAATATGCCGGTGACAATACTGCCGACCAAGGTGCCACCTAAAACTTGCCAACCGTTGTCTCTAAAAATAATCATTATTAAGACTGGAGCAAAGACTGGAATTAGGGCGGGCACAATCATTTGTTTAAGGGCACCCTTGGTAACTATGTCTACAGCTTTGGTGTAATCTGGTTTGTCAGTGCCAGTCATGATGCCGGGTTTTTCTTTAAATTGTCGGCGTACTTCTTGGACAATGTAGCCAGCGGTTTTGCCAACTGCTTCCATAGATAGAGCTCCAAATAGATATGGCAATAATCCGCCGATAAACAGTCCCGCTAAAACATAAGGATTATTGAGAGTAAAAATTATATCTTTACCAGCTACTAAGAGCTCTTCGGTATAGGCGGCAAATAGCACTAAAGCAGCTAATCCGGCTGAAGCAATAGCATAACCCTTGGTAACAGCTTTGGTAGTGTTGCCAACGGCGTCTAGTGGATCAGTAATGTTTCTTACTTCTTCTGGTAGGCCAGCCATCTCAGCAATACCGCCAGCATTGTCAGTAATCGGCCCATAAGCGTCAATAGTGACAATGATGCCGGCTAAGCTGAGCATACTCATAGCCGCTACAGCAATGCCGTAGAGTCCAGCAAAATAGTAAGCCACCAAGATGCCAGCTACAATGACTATTACTGGCCAAGCAGTAGCTTTCATAGATACAGCTAGCCCCTGAATCACATTGGTGCCGTGGCCAGTTTCTGAGGCCTTGGCAATAGATTTTACTGGTTTGTATTTTGTAGAAGTATAGTATTCGGTTATCCAAACAATAAAACCAGTGACAACTAAGCCAACTAAAGAGGCGTAATAAATGTGTGTATATTTTTCACTGATAAGATCAGACATCATGGTCTTGGTTACAAAGTAAAAGCCGATCATAGCTAGCACACCAGCGGCAATCAGGCCCTTGTAGAGAGCTTTCATAATGCCTCCATTTTTGGTAATTTCTTCTACACTTTGTTTTTTTGATAGTCTGATAAAAAATAAACCGATAATAGAAGCGAAGATAGATACAGCGCCTAGGGCAATAGGATAAAGTACGGCATTGTCTACGCCTCTAAAAGTTAGAGTACCTAAGAGCATAGCAGCTACCAGAGTAACAGCATAGGTTTCAAATAAGTCAGCTGCCATACCAGCACAGTCACCGACATTGTCACCGACATTGTCAGCAATAACCGCTGGGTTTCGGGGATCATCTTCAGGGATGCCAGCTTCTACCTTACCAACTAAGTCAGCGCCAACATCAGCCGCTTTGGTAAATATGCCCCCACCGAGTCGAGCAAAGACTGAGATTAAACTGCCACCAAAGCCCAGTCCAATCAAATGTTTGACCGTAATGAACGGCAGGCTATATAGGCCGGCAACGCCGAGTAAGGCTAGGCCGACGACTAGCATGCCAGTGACAGCTCCGCCTAATACTGCCAAGTTCATAGCGGCCTGGATGCTAGTTTTGGCCGCTTCAGCTGTACGGACATTGGTTCGGACCGAGACATTCATGCCAATGATGCCAGCTGCTGCCGACAGAGCGGCGCCGATAACAAAGGCTAGGGCAGTGCTCCAGTCAATAGTGAATCCTAAAACAAAAAATAGTACAACAGCGATATAGGCAATGGTTTTGTATTGGCGAATAAGATAGGCTTTAGCGCCAGTTTGTATAGCCTCAGCAATCTCTTTCATTTTTTCATCGCCGTTGGCTTTGGCCAAGATTTTTTTGATCAAAATCACTCCAAAAACAATGGAGATTAAGGCAGCTAAGATGGCTAATAATTTTACGTTCATCATAGTACTTTTTAATTTTATAAAAATTATTTTTTAGTAGTTTTTTTGGTGGTTTTAGCTTTAGCCTTTGGTTTGGCAGGAGCTTCTTCGCTAGCAACTGGTAGCTCTTCAATTATTTCTTCGGTAGTTTCAGGAGTTTCTTCTTTAAGTGTTTTGGGGTTTGGTGTTTTAGGGCTGCCATCACCAGAGACGATATCAATTTTCCAACCAGTTAGTTTAGCCGCTAAGCGGGCATTTTGGCCACTGCGGCCAATAGCTAATGACAGTTGGCTTTCTGCTACTTTAACCAAGGCAGTTTTAGTGTCTTCATCAATAGTTATGTCTTCTATTTCAGCTGGTCTTAGAGAATTAGCAATAAAAGTTTTGGGGTCACTATTCCATTCAATGATGTCAATTTTTTCTCCCCCTAATTCATTGATAACAGTTTGAACGCGGGAGCCTTTTTGTCCCACACAAGAACCAACGGGATCAATGTTGTCTTCATGAGCAGTAACAGCAATTTTGGAACGATTGCCAGCTTCTCGGGCAATATTTTTTATTTCCACTGTGCCGGCCGCAATTTCTGGTACCTCGGTAGCAAATAATTCGCGGACAATTTCTGGGTGAGTGCGTGATAAAACTATCTCTGGGCCCTTGCCGCCGATGCGCACTGTCACAATGTAAAAATTAAGACGGGCACCAATATTATAGCCCTCGCTTCTAATCTGCTCTTCGGGAGGCAAAATGCCAGTTGCTTGTCCTAGGTCAACAATAATGCGGCGGCCTTCTTTGCGCTGCACGGTGCCTAAGACCAACTCGCCTTCCTTGTCTTTGTATTCATCAAAGATATGATCGCGCTCAGCTTCACGCAGTCTCTGGACGATTACTTGTTTAGCAGTTTGGGCAGCCATACGTCCGTATTCGTCGGGTACGTCTAGTTTAGTTTCTATTATATCACCGATTTTGTAATCAGAATTGATAGCTGTCGCTTCCGCGAGCATTATCTCGGTGCGGGGATTAAAACGTTTTAGCTGGTCATCTTCAGAGATTTCTTCGCCAGCCTCCCTTCTTAATCTTTGCTCTTCCCAAACTTTTTCTTCTTCCTCAAGGTCGACATCTTCCACTACTGTCTTAACATCAAAAATAGCAGTTTGGCCATTGTCGGCATTAAAGACTGCTTTGATGTTTTGGTTCTTAGTGCCAAACTCTTTGCGATAGGCAGCGGCTAGAGCCGCTTCAATGGCGCCAATGACGGCTTCCATTGGTAGGTTTTTCTCGTCGCAAATCTGTTTGATGGCTGTCGTTAGGTTGTTTGTAGCCATGAATTTTTGTATTTTACTTATAAAAAATAGTTAGTCTACTGTAGTAAACTAACTTACCTTTATAATATAGCGCTTTTTCAGTAATTAGTCAATGGCTTACAAAAGCAAGCGTCTAAGGCTAATTTGTTTTTTGGCTATCTGAATAACACAAATTTCTAGTTGATAATTCGAGTTTAGGCCCTTGGCTCTATGTAGTTGTTCATAGGCCTGATAGATGTTATTTAATTTTTTTTGATTGATGCTTTCTTCGGCCCAGCCAAAGTTTTCACTGGTTCTAGTTTTTACTTCTACTACCAATATTTGTCTATTTTTTTTCAAAACTAAATCCAGCTCACCACAGCGTGTCCAATAATTTTTAGCAATGACTTGCCAACCCAGTTTTTGGTAATAGTGGCGGGCAATATTTTCCCCGCGTTGTCCTAGAGTTTTTCTATTCATATAAAAACAAGCAAAGACTTGCCTGTTTTTATAATTCTATAAAAGGTAAAATGTTATTTTAGCGTCTCCTAGCTTTAGGTAGCCACTTGTTGAATTCTTCCTGTTCTTGGATTAGCTTTTTCTTGGCTGGTACTTTCCTCTTCCAATAGATGATTATGAACATGGCCCAAATAGCGGCTGTAAGTAGCCAAATCAACAAATAGCCGCGGGAGCTTAAGTAAATAGCATTAACTTCTCTAAAAAAGATTAAAAACAAACCAATCACTCCAGTGGTCCAACCCCAAATTTGCCATTTTTTCCAAACCTTTTTGATAGGCCCTAAAGCTTTTTTGTTTTGCCGGGCTGATAATAGGGCTAGGGCAATGGCCCCTAAAAAGATTAGTAACAAAACTATGCGCATTAGCCAAGAAAAACCCAGATCAGGGTAAGGGCTAAAGAGATAGTGGATGTTAGTCAATTTGCTTAGATCCATAAGTATTGTAGTTGCTTGATTAAGACTGGCTAAATCTTAAATAAAAAATTAAGGCAAGTCAAGCCAGCCCTGATTTTTTGGTTATTGTTTTACAAATATTAGACCAAAGTGGTAAGTACCAGCTGGGAAGTCCTGGACTAGGTTGTAGCCTAATTGTTGAGCTTGATTGATAATGTCTTGAGGGTCAACTTGTAGGTCACTAGGCGGGGTAAAGCCGGGTTTAGTATCGCGCCAATCAATTATTAAAAGCATTCCGCCAATTTTAAGTAGGCGGTAAGCTTCATTTAGAATTTCTCGGTGTTTTTTGGATTGGAATAATACATTGGTAAGTAAAGCAAAGTCAGCCATAGCATCTTTTATTTTGGCAGCGCCGACAATTTCTAGATTGCTCCAGACAGTCTTGATGTTGTGTAGCCCAGCCATGCGAGCTTGGGATTCAATGTCGGCCAAAGTATTTTTCATGATGTCAACTACGTAGACTTGACCCTGTTCACCAACTAGACGGGCAGACTCCAAAGCAAACATACCGCCGCCGCCGCCTAGATCAGCTACGACTTGTCCAGGGGATATACCCAAAATTTGCTGGAGTATTTTATTAGCATCAAGTAATTCGCTTTTGCCAAAAACTTGGCTCTGTGTCAGGCGTGGGGCATTGTTACTATCAGAGGTTATTGGTGGCACACTAGTTAAATTTTCTTCAGGCATATATTTTTATTACTCCTTCATTATAACAGATTTTGCTTTTTTATTGAATAATAAAGAAAAAAACTGTATGATAATAGCAAACAGTGCTATATGGGCCTATATTTATTACAAGTTATTTGGTTGTTTTTACCAGCCGGCTGTGCCAATATGGCCGCGGCTGCTTCAAAATGCGTGCCTTTCCTCTCTTACCCTATAGATGCTAATAAGACTTGGCGCGGCAATATCATCTTTGGTTCACATAAGACTTGGCGCGGTCTCTTTTTTGGGTTCCTAGCGGCTATAGCTATGGCCTATATTCAGCAGACTATTTACCATACTGGGGCTAATTATTATCTATTTGATTATAGCCATTTAAATTTTTGGATATTAGGTGTACTGATGGCCTCGGGGGCACTACTGGGAGATTTGCTGAGGAGTTTTATAAAACGTCGTTTACATATTAATCCGGGTACACTTTGGTTTCCCTTTGATCAAGTAGATTGGATTTTGGGAGCTATCATTTTTACAGCTTGGTATGTACCTATATCTTTGGGGCAAATGATAATAGCTGTTTTATTGTCGGTACTCATTCATCCCCTAGTTAATTATGTTTGTTATTTAATTCATATGCAAAAAAATAAATTTTAATATATGTGTGGAATTATCGGCTATATTGGTCAAAAACAAACAACGCCAATCTTAATTGATGGTTTAAAAAAATTAGAATATCGTGGCTATGATAGTGCGGGAATTTGTGTGTTGGACAAAGGGAGTCTTAAAGTCATCAAGAAGAAAGGCAAGATTGCGGAATTAGATAGTGAGCTCAAAGAACACAACTTATCAGGCACTATTGGTATTGCCCATACTCGCTGGGCCACACACGGCGAACCAAATGAGAAAAATGCTCATCCACACTTGGATTGTAGCGGGCAAATTGCCATTGTGCATAATGGCATTATTGAAAACCATCATGGCTTGAGGCAGCTTTTAGTAAAAGAAGGGCACAGCATAGTTTCTGATACTGATTCAGAGATAGTGGCGCATCTAATAGAAAAATTTTATAATGGTGATTTAGCCAAAGCTACTGTCCAAGCTTTGCAACTCATAGATGGCGCTTATGGGTTGGCCGTTATGTGCCAAGCGGAAAAAAAGATTATAGTGGCTCGACGTGGGTCGCCACTTATTATCGGCATTGGCGACAAAGAAATGTTTGTGGCTTCTGATGTGCCGGCTATTTTGGCTCACACCAAAAAAATTATTTATCTAAGTGATGATGAATTAGCTATTATTACTGAGGATAATTATACTATTAAAAATTTAGAGGGGAAAAAAATAGACAAAGAAATCCATGAAATAAAATGGTCCGTGGCGGAGCTGGAGAAAAAAGGCTTTAAACATTTTATGCTCAAAGAAATTTTTGAACAACCCGAAGCTATTGCCAATACTTTGCGCGGCCGTATCAATGATAAAGAAATAAAACTGAGTATTAATTTTGATATAACCAAAATCAAGCGCATAGTCATTACTGCTTGTGGTACTAGTTGGCACAGTGCTCTAATCGGTAAATATCTATTGGAAGATCTGGCCCTTATGCCCACTGAGGTGGATTATGCTTCAGAGTTTCGTTATCGCAATCCTATATTGGGGCCTGATGACCTGATGATAGTCATTTCCCAGTCAGGGGAAACTGCCGATACTTTGGCGGCTCTTCGTGAAGCCAAGGGAAAAGGCGCTAAGACACTGGGTATTGTTAATGTGGTGGGTTCAACTATTACTAGAGAAGTGGATTCAGGCATTTATCTGCATGTTGGTCCAGAAATCGGCGTAGCTAGCACCAAAGCCTTTAGTTCTCAAGTTGTAGCCCTCTTACTTTTGGCTTTTTATATCAGGCAAGAAAAGGGTCTAGCGATTGATAAAAAAATAATTAAAGAATTAAATAATTTGCCGGAAAAAATAAAAGAAGCTTTGTCTCAAGCTGAGGCCGTCAAAGTGATTGCGGAAAAATTTAAGAGCAGTAAAAATTTTCTATATCTTGGCCGAGGCATAAACTTTCCGGTGGCCTTAGAAGGCGCACTCAAGCTCAAAGAAATTTCCTATATACATGCCGAAGGATACCCAGCCGCTGAGATAAAGCATGGACCTATTGCCTTGATAGATGCCAATATGCCAGTGGTTTTTTTGGCTACCAAAAACAATCTTTCTCCCAAAATAATCAGCAATATGGCTGAGGTGAAAGCTAGAAGCGGAATTATCATTGCCGTGGTTAATGAGCCTGACAAAGAAATAAAAAAATTAGCTGATTATATTATAGAAGTGTCAATAACTAGCCCCGAGCTCTCGCCAGTGGTCAACGTAATTCCTTTGCAATTGTTAGCTTACTATATCGCCGATATGAAAGGTTTGGATGTAGACAAACCTAGAAATTTAGCTAAATCCGTGACTGTAGAATAGATTTTTATAAAACAAAAACCGCCCGCATTTGGTGACCCCACAGGGAATCGAACCCTGATTGCCAGGATGAAAACCTGGTGTCCTAACCGTTAGACGATGGGGCCCCCAAATAAGGGCGGAATAGGGCATAAACACAATAAACAGAGCCAATCATAGCGGAAATTAAGGG
>JAHFJB010000117.1 GCA_023246135.1 Candidatus Parcubacteria bacterium | reverse complement strand
AAAAATATTGAACATATAAAGATTGGTGATATTGTAATTGTCAAACCCGGTGAAAAAATTCCTTTGGATGGAGAGATTGTTGAGGGCGAGACAGCTATAGATGAATCAATGCTGACCGGTGAAAGTCTGCCGGTGGAGAAAAAAATCGGTGATTTGGTTTATGGGGCAACCATTAATAATTTTGGAGTGATTAAAGTCCGAGTCACTAAAGTTGGTGGGGATACTGTTTTGTCACAAATTATAAAATTAGTGGAAAGAGCCCAAGCTTCGAAAGCGCCAATTCAGAAATTGGCTGATAAAATATCTGGCATTTTTGTGCCGGTGGTAATAGTAATTGCGTCTATAACTTTTGTAATTTGGTTTTGGATATTAGGCAGTGGTTTAGAAGTCAGCCTGATGAATGCCGTGGCTGTCCTAGTAATAGCTTGCCCCTGTGCTTTGGGGCTGGCTACACCAACAGCTGTGATGGTAGCCTCGGGCCGAGGAGCAACTAGTGGTATCTTTATCAAAGATTCACAAAGCTTGGAAATAGCTCATAAGATTAACGCGGTGGTTTTTGATAAAACAGGTACGCTTACTCAAGGCCAGCCGGCTATTACTGATATTTATACAGATGGTAGTGATTTGTCACCAAAGGAGATTATGGTTTTGGCTTGTTCTCTGGAGAAAAATAGTGAGCATTCTCTAGCTTTAGCTTTTGTAAAATATAGCCGGGATAATGATTTAAGATTAATAGATGCATCTCAAACCCAAGCTATTCGTGGACAAGGACTGCGGGGTAATATCGGCCGACAGGAGGTCTGTATTGGCAACACTAAGTTGGTAGAATCCTTGAAAGTTAAGGTGCTAGCAGCTTATCAAACAACTTTTGATAATTATGCCAAGAATGCTAAGACGCCGGTTTATGTAATAATTGATAAAAAGATAGTAGCTGTTATTGCTATTGCTGATATTGTCCGCAGTACAGCTCGGCAGGCTGTAGCTGATATTAAAAAAATTGCTGACGTGTACATGTTGACTGGTGATCATCAGTTTACCGCTCAAGCCATTGCTCGAGATTTAGGTATTGATAAGGTGGTAGACGAGGTTTTGCCTAATAAGAAAGTAGAGGAAATTATAAGATTACAGACAGAGGGCAAAGTGGTGGCTTTTGTAGGCGATGGCATCAACGATGCTCCGGCTTTAATGCAAGCCAACCTAGGTATTGCTATGGGCGGTGGTACCGATATTGCTCTGGAGAGTGGTAATATTGTCTTAATGACCAGCGACCCATTAAAGGTGCTGGGAGCTATTAATCTTTCCAAAAAAACTTTTCAAGTTATAAAACAAAATTTGTTTTTTGCTTTCTTTTATAACACCGTTGCCATCCCACTGGCGGCTTTGGGGTTACTCAGTCCAGTAGTGGCAGCGCTAGCCATGAGCCTTAGTAGCGTTTCGGTAGTGACTAATAGTCTAAGAATAAGAAGATACAAAATTTGATATTTGTGGTTCTAGTGCTATAATATTTATATATGTTTCAGGAGTTTAAAAAATTTGCCCTGCGCGGCAATGTCATGGATATGGCGGTCGGTATCATCATCGGCGCTTCTTTTGGCACCATTGTCAAATCTTTAGTTGACGATGTGATTATGCCGCCTATAGGATTTTTATTGGGTAAGGTAGATTTTGCTAACTTGTTTATTTTGCTCCAAGCTGGAAATACCCCTGGGCCTTATGGTTCGGTAGCCGATGCCAGAGCCGCTGGAGCTGTGACTATTAATTATGGTTTGTTTATC
The DNA here is from genome assembly GCA_023246135.1 of Candidatus Parcubacteria bacterium. Lineage (GTDB taxonomy): Bacteria > Patescibacteriota > Patescibacteriia > UBA1558 > GWA2-36-10 > JAHFJB01. Next base: position 849 of record JAHFJB010000117.1, on the reverse strand, counting down.
AATAGCATAATCAGTTTTTTTATAGTGACTGTTGTGGTCTTTTTGATGGTTAGAACTATGAACCGTTTGAAAAAAGCTGAAGAAGCTAAGGCAGAACCGGATACTAAAGAATGTTCTTATTGTCTGTCCAAGGTTCCCGCCAGGGCTAGCCGTTGCCCTCATTGCACTTCACAGCTAGAGTGACCCATTACTTTTTTTCTAAAAAGTGCTATAATAAATACATAAGCATTAAAATAAAAACTATGGCAAAAAAGAATACTGGCTATAATCTCTGGGAGATTCTGGTGATAGTGATTTTTGTGGCAGTGATGTTTATCGGCGGTATGTACGCTTGGGCTTTAATGAAATAAGGAGGCTAATGTCGTTCGTAAAGATCATCCCTGATTAAAAATAGAGGGGATGATTTTTAGTAGAATTTATATTGACAAAATACATTTTTTGTGTTAATATTATAAGGTAAGTTGAAATTGGCCAAGCCCTATTTAGGGCGGTCAATTTTTTATTTTTCCATACAATTAGGAAAACACTACATAACAATGTATAATAGCTTGTCTTATATATTAAAACATAGGTTAAACATAGCTTTTTTGGTTGTGGCTTTGATACCGATTGGGGTGGCCGTGAATTCTCGAGCAGCCACTGTTGTGGAGCGCACTCGGGGCAGTATTTTACTACAGGTCCAATCTAGGGGGGAAGCTTGGTATGTCAACCCACAAGACAGTCAGCGTATTTATCTTAAAGACGGGGCAGTAGCCTATGCAGTCATGAGGCAATTAGGCCTAGGCATTAGTAATAGTGATTTAGCCAAAATTCCGATTGGTATAGAAAAAAGATTTGTGGATATGGATA
>JAHFJB010000116.1 GCA_023246135.1 Candidatus Parcubacteria bacterium | reverse complement strand
ATATAAAAAATTATTATCTATTATACAAACTAACAAAAACTTTGAACTGATGGCTGATATGGAATTGCCACTTATTCCAGTCTTGGCTGACATGGAGCTAGCTGGCGTGTGTTTAGACACGCCATTTCTTAACAAAATGGCCAAACAATTTACTATAGATATAGCCGAGCTTAGCCAAAAAATATACAAAATGGCTGGCCGTGAATTCAACATTGCCTCGCCACAGCAACTCAAAGAAATACTTTTTGAAGATTTAAAAATTAGCCCTCAAGGAATAAAGAAAAATAAAACGGGCTTATCCACTGCCGCCGCTGAGCTGGAAAAAATGCAAAATCTTCATCCGATTATTCCAATGATCACTCAATACCGCGAACTGGCAAAATTACAATCCACTTATATCACTGCCTTACCGGAATTAGTCAACAAAAAAACCAAACGCCTACATACTAGCTTTAACCAAACCATAACGGCCACTGGCCGCCTGTCTTCCTCCGACCCCAATTTGCAGAATATCCCTATCCGTACGCCCCTTGGCAAAAAAATTCGCCAAGCTTTTGTGGCCCCCAAAGGCCATACTTTACTAGCCTCCGACTACTCACAAATTGAATTGCGCTTAGTAGCTTCCCTGTCTCAAGATCCTAAGATGATAGCCAGCTTTAAAAAAGGCGAAGATATTCATGCCCGTACGGCCGCTGAAATCCACAAAATTTCCCTAGAATCTGTGACCAAAGAAATACGCCGCACCGCTAAAGAAGTAAATTTTGGCATACTCTATGGCTTAGGCTCTCTCGGACTATCACAACGGACTGACCTTAGTCGTGCTGAAGCTAAAGAATTTATTGAAAAATATTTTTCCATTTACGCTCGAGTCAGAGACTATATAGACAAAACCAAAAAATTCGCCAACCAGCATGGCTATAGCCAAACTCTTTTCGGCCGGCGCCGCTATTTGCCGGAAATCCACTCTACCATGCCTATGCTCAAGGCGGCCGCAGAGAGAATGGCTATCAATATGCCGGTTCAGGGCACAGCCGCTGATTTGATGAAGCTAGCCATGATAAGACTCTACCAAGGATTGCCAAAAATAAGCCCAGACACTAAAATAGTCCTGCAAGTCCACGATGAATTGGTCCTAGAAGTACCCGACAAAGACTTGGGTAGTGTGGCTAAATTCATAAAAACAACTATGGAAAATATCCATAAACTACCCGTGCCTCTAACCGTTGACTTGGAAGTGGGCCAAAATTGGGGCGAATTAGAAAATTATTCCATAAAATAAATGCTATTTTTCTACTATGGTGAGGATTCTTTCCGAGCACGGCAAAAAATCCAAGCTATTATCCAAAAATTTAAAGAAAAAATCGACCCAGCGGGACACAATATCCAAGAATTGGATGGTGAAACCTTACAAGCTGACGATTTTTTTCAAGCCATATCAGTAATGGGTTTTCTGGCTGATAAAAAACTAATAGTCATAAAAAATATTTTTGACAATCCCCGCCTCAAAGACTGGCAAGACGCGCTCCTAAACTTCCTAAAAAAACAAAAGGATACTACTGATGAAAATTATCTAATTTTCTGGCAAACAGGCTTACCTGATGGACGTAGTAAACTCTATAAACACCTGAACCAAATAAAATTTACCGAGGAATTCAAAGCCCTAAGCCCCAGCCAATTGGTCACTTGGATAAAAAAACAAGTTGCCGGCTTTGGTAAAAATATATCTGATGGCGCTGTCACTCTGCTCATTAGCTATGTAGGCAATAATCTCTGGCAACTAAACCAAGAAATAAATAAGTTAGTCAATTTCGCTGATAAAAACATAGTTGAGACTGACGTCAAAACACTGGTACAGGCAAAAATCGATGAAAATATTTTCAACCTAGTGGATGCCTTAGGCCGCAAAGACAAGGCCCTGGCCTTGAAACTAATTGAAGATCAACTAGATAGTGGTGTTAATCATCAATACATACTAGCTATGATTAACCGCCAGTTCCGCTTGCTCATAAAAGCCAAATCACTAGGTACAGCCGCTTCTTATCCTCAGGCCTTAATGCCGGTTTTAAAAATTCCCAAAATGGTCGCGGACAAAATACTGACTCAGAGCAAGCTCTACACTATGGCTGATTTAAAAAAAATCTATGCTGAACTCTTGGAACTCGATACCAAATTCAAGAGCAGTAGCCAATCAGAAAAAATACTTTTTCTACAAATGATTAATAAATTATAATGTTCTAACAAGTAAAACTTAAAGAGCGGCTCCCGCCAAAGGCGGGAGCCGCTCTACTAGTTATAATACTTATTTTTTAACGGCCTTGTTTATCTGAGCTGCAAAACGAGATTTTTTGCGATCACCAGTATTAGACTTGATGATGCCGACTTTGACAGCCTTGTCCACTGTCTTCTGCAGACTCTTGGTCAAATCATTAGCTTGGTTGCTAATAGTACCATCGGCTATGGCTTTTTTGCCTTTTTTAATGATGTCTTTAATTTTGGCTTTAACCAAAGAGTTCCGTTTGGTATGACGAACGGTCTGTCTCAAATGCTTAATAGCGGATTTCTTATTTGGCATAACTACTATTATTTTAAGTTAAAATTAAATAAATAGGACTTCTACGATACTAACATAAATTAAACATTAAGTCAATAATTC
>JAHFJB010000115.1:1775-2662 GCA_023246135.1 Candidatus Parcubacteria bacterium | reverse complement strand
TGTATCAAAAAACTAAAAACACTAGCAACAGGAATTTTCCCAATTGGCAAGGGCATGCTCAAGATGGCACGAGGCGTTTTGGCAATGGCCAAGCCGGAGTCAATTTTATCAATGGGGATATTTTGAGTAAGGATGCTAACACTTTGACTATTAAACTGAGAGATGGCGGTTCCAAAATTGTGCTGTACTCCACTTCTACGCCAGTAATGACAGCAGCTACCAGCTCTCCAGATAGCTTGGAGGTTGGGGAGAGCGTGATGATTAATGGCACGGCTAATTCGGATGGTAGCCTAAGTGCTGAGTCTATTCAGGTAAGAACGGGTTTGCCAAATGTTAATCCGCCGAGCAATAATCAATAATTTTTTTGGCTGGTAGAGTATGAAAAAAATTATATTATTAATTATTTTATTGGTGTTAGTTGGGTTTGTTTATTTTGTTAAGGTTAAATTAAATAAACCAATAATTAGCCAGCCGGCATTTAATACAAACGTCAATGTCTCGTTGCCGATAGTTAGCGAGCAGGCAAATGTTAATTCCCAACCTGCCAACCAAGCTACTGATATAGTTGAACCAATAAGTTCAGCTTTGTCGCGAGTCACCAAAAAACCTTTTGGTATTTATATAACACCACAGAATTCTCCAGTCAGTCCCGAGCGCTTTTCCGGCTATCATACAGGAGTTGATTTTGAGACTACCACCCAAGAACAAAATTTTGACGTGCCGATATATGCTATTTGTGATGGCCAGCTGGCTCTTAAAAAATACGCCACTGGTTATGGTGGTGTAGTGGTCCAATCTTGCCAGATAAATGGTTCGGACGTGACTGTAATCTACGGGCATTTACGTTTGGATAGTATTACTTCCCAGGTCGGGCAGGAGTTTAAGGC
>JAHFJB010000115.1:0-1765 GCA_023246135.1 Candidatus Parcubacteria bacterium | reverse complement strand
TGGTGATAAAATTGCGGTCTTAGGCAAGGGTTATAGTACGGAGACCGATGGCGAGAGAAAACATTTGCACTTGGGGATTCATAGGGGCAAGGATATTAGCTTATTGGGTTATGTTAAGAACTCAGATGATCTTAGTAATTGGTTAGACGTAACAACTTTTTTGAAATAAAATATACAGATCAAAGAGTCGCCTTCTGGGCGGTTTTTTGATATACTAAAATTAATAAATTCATATCATGAAAGCAGTTATATTTGATCTTAATGGTGTTTTTATTCAAAGTCCTTATTTAAGTGACCGTTTTGGTATTAAATTTGGCGTAGACAAACAAGATTTTTTGTCGGTTTTGAAAAATATGTTAGACCATACTCGTCATCCTCAGGCCGGAGATGCTTACGATTATTGGCAGGACAGTTTGAAGAAATGGGGCGTGTCACTTGACCGAGAACAATTTTTTGATTTTTGGTTTAGCGGTGAAGTAGAAAATACTTCCATGGTAAATTTTGCTAAGCTTATAAAAAATAAAGGCATTAAAATATTTGTACTTTCCAACAATTTTCAGGAGCGGGCCGATTATTATAAGAAACATTTTAGTTTCATAGATGAGATATTTGATGGTGTATATTATTCTTGGCAAACCGGCTTTGTCAAACCAGATACTAGGGCTTATCAAAAATTATTAAGTGATAATCATTTATCAGCCGAGGATTGCGTTTATTTTGACAATTCATCAGAGAATATTGAAGCAGCTAAGGGTTTAGGTATAAGATCATTTTTATATAAAGATATCAATAGTGTTAAGCAAGTTTTTAATTAATATAATAAGTATATGACAAAAAGTAAAATTATAAAGTATGGCTTGGGAGAGGTGGCTATAGCTGTAGCCTATATTGTTCTCGTAGTTATTTTAATGAACAATGGTAAGGCTTTGTTTGGTGAGGGCCAGGCAGTTATTAGCGGCGTAGCCATGCTTTTGCTTTTAGTTTTTTCAGTAGCGGTTATGGGTGTGACTATTTTTGGACGGTCAATACTTTGGTATTTGGATGGCCATAAAAAAGAGGCCCTGCTTCTGGTCGCTTACAAATTAATTTTTTTGTTCATAGCCCTAGTATGTATTTTGGCTGGTTTGATTTTACGTAATATTTAGACATATGAATTTTCAAGAAGAAGATGGCACTAAGGAGCAGTCAATAACTATTCGTTCGGCACAAAGCTGGGAAGAGCTGTTGCAAGCCATTGATAGTACGGGTGGTTTGCAGGGTTCGGGAGAATTTTTTGAGGCCGAAGAGTTGAAGGAATTGATTGAAGCTGTTAGAGACCATAGATTATCTACGCGATATTTAACTAGGATGGATGGTCTAAGAGATAAGGCTGATGAGTTGTTATCTAGAGAGCTACAGGGAGAGAGTTAAACTATAAGGCAAGAGTAATAGGGGGGGGGACAGGCTCTTGCTTTTTATTTTATTTAGATTTATACTATACCTATACCCTAGGTATAGGTATTAATAATTAGTTCATAAATTATATGATTAAAAACATTTCTGCCCATGACCAATCTTTGATTAACCTCAAAAAAGCCCAGAGTTCTCTGGCTAAAATCATTACTATGATGGAAAAGGGGCATTATTGCGTGGATATTATGCAACAAAATCTTGCCGTCATTGGCTTAATTAAATCAGCTAATCAGACTCTATTTAAGAGCCATCTGAATAGTTGTTTTAAAAAAGCGATGAATTCCGGCAATGCTAATAGGCAAAAGGAAATGAT
>JAHFJB010000008.1 GCA_023246135.1 Candidatus Parcubacteria bacterium | reverse complement strand
TCCTTGTAATGGCGTAGGTGGACGGCCAAATGATCCAAATGCTTCTTGCTATCAGCCAACTATAAGAGTGATTGACCGCTGGGGTTGGTTAACCGAAGAGCATTTTGGCGGCTGGATAAAAGTGTATAAATAAAGTGTAATAGATTAATTGTATAATAGGATAATTGTTTTATGAAAATAGCCAATAAGCTATCTAATAAATGGTTGCTACTCTCGTCAGCAATAGGTTTAGGCTTGCTAATGCCTAAACTAGCCTTTGCTGTAAGCCCACTTGTTAATTTATTTGGTACTACTATCCAGAATTTGATAATGTCTCCAGCTTGGTTACTCTTACAATTAGAGATGTGGCTTTTGCCAACCATAGCTCAGTACAACAATTTTATTAATGAACAGGGAGTAGTTGTTGGTTGGACGGCCTTGAGAGATGTCTCCAATATGATGTTTATTTTGGTTCTTTTGGTTATAGCATTTGCCACTATACTCAGGGTTCGTTCTTATGGTTATAAGCAACTCTTGTCACGTTTGATTATTATAGCAATACTTATCAATTTTAGTCGGACTTTCGTAGGTTTGGCCATTGATTTGTCGCAGGTAGTGATGTTGACTTTTGTGCAAGCTATCAAGGGTGTGGCTACTGGTAATCTTATAGTAGCCTTGGGCTTGTCTACAACTGCTACTGCTGGGCAATCATTGGGTAATTTTTTGGCGTCTTTGATATTATCATCTTTTATGTTGGTTTTGGCAGTAGTGGTTATTGGTGTGTTTATTGCTATGTTGGCGGCTAGGATTGTTACCTTATGGGTTTTGATAGTTTTGTCGCCTTTAGCTTTTTTGGCTTATGTATTTCCTAAGACCCAATCATATTTTAATAAATGGCTATCACAGTTGGGCAGTAATTTATTTTCCGGGCCAGTCCTAGTTTTTTTCTTATGGCTGGCTTTTACCATCACTGGCCGTGGCGATATATACAAAGGTTTTGTCATGTCCAATGCCACTGGGTCAGTTGCCGGCGTTTCTGTCACAGATTTAAGTAGCTCAGCTAGCCCTAGCAACGTCATGAATTATGTTATTGCCATGGTGCTTTTGGTGTCTTCTCTAAAGTTCGTAGGTGCATCGGGAGCAGCCGGATCTCAATTGGCTGGTAAAGCAGCCAAGGGTGCTACTGATTATGCTTCCAAATTGGCGCGCCGTTATCCTGGAGGTATGCTATCTCGGGCAGGCGCTGGGTTGGCTTCCGGTTTTGTTACGGCGGACGGAGAAGCCAAAAGGGCATTTGGCGTTGTCCCGGCTAAGGTTTGGAGTAATATACCTTTTGTTGGTGGTAGAGTACAGAGGGCAGCCATGAAGATGCAAGGCTATGATGCCATGCGTATCCAAAAAGAAAAAGAAGAGGATGTTAAGCATATTAAGCCTACGCAGCGTGGCGCATTCTTTAAGAGTCAGATGACCAGAGGCAGTGTATTTGGCATACCGAAGACTGGAGCAGCCGCCAAGGCTTATTCAACTATTACATCCTTTGCTGGTAATCGTGATAAAGATGTGCTAGCAGCCCAATATATGGTAGATAGGGGTGAAGTAACTGAGAAGAATGCTGATTGGGCTACCAATCTGCTTAGGCGGACTGGTGATGAAGAAAGAATGCAAAAAGTTCAAGAGGAATATTGGACTTTTGCAAGTGGCGAGCAAGGACATCAGGAAGCAATGCGTATAATCAGGAAGAAAGGCATAGGCGGTCTTTTAAATAATTTTAATTCTGGCAATCTGTGGGATGATGATGGTAAAGCCAAAGAAGGAGCGGTTGTTGGCATGAATGCTTTATTTGATCCTAGTCATGGTCATGCCGATCCAAATGCAATTTCCGCTGCAGCTCTCAAGATGACCAAGTCAGACAGGGGATCGTTGGGTAGGTTTATTGAAGAGAATATGGATTGGGCTGGGGGAGTTACAGAGTTGTCAACGCTTGATATACCAGAGGAGGGCCTTGATCAAGATAAAAGAGGTATTGCCCAAAACAATATATCTAACAGCAGGGCAGTTATAGCTGGGCTGAGTTTAGGAAAATTTTATCCACAAATGGTAGGTGATAAATTGGATCCAAAGACTGGTAAGATTACAAAAATTGGTCCAGAGAGATTGATAGTAGCTGCCCACGAAGCATATGCTAGGGCAGCAAAAATTAAGCCAGGTCAAGTGGGTTCTAGATTGCAAAGGTGGCATTATGAAACAGAAGACGAATTTGAAGAAAGAAAAAGTGAGGCTTACGATTTGGATAATGTCTATTTAGGTGATCCAAGTAGCTTGCCAGAGTATTTAAGACAGGATGAGTTAGATGATGAGGGTAATGTGATTAGACAGGGATTTTTGGATGGAAAAGGCAATATTAAAGAAAAAGAATTTGAGGCTCATCGCCAGGAGCGTTATCAACAGATTCTTGCCTTGAAATCAATGAGTCGTGACAAAAATGGCAATGAAAAATTTGATTACTATAATGATAAGGAGTTGATTGATGATATCATGAATCCTAATTTGTCAGAGCAGGAAAGGAATGAAAGAATTAATTTATATGCCCTGAAATACACAGCTCCAGTGACTGCTAGAGCAGATATCATTTCTCAAGCTAAAACTTTAGCAAAAGAGTCTGAGGAGGGAACGGCGGCTAGAGACCAACTATTTTCTACTATGGAGAACGGGGCAGTATATAAACGCCGTCATCAAGAAGTTTTGAAAGTGTTGAAGCAGATTGCTCAGACCAAGCCTAGTGACCTTGATCCTCGTTTTACAGCTAAGTTTGGTGAGCAGGGTTTTCGTGGAATTATGGAGAGAATGTTGGCAGAAGTTGCGGGTAATGATAGAACGGCGCATGGGTTCATGTCTAGAACTTTTTGGACAGAGGTAGCTGATGGCGCCCATGGTTCTCGCTTTGCTGAGGCTAATATTGGTAATCATAGGGAGGCAGTAATGTTGGATCACTTGATAGAATCTTCCGAACATCAGCAGCAAGCCCAAGCCTTTACAGTTATGACTGAAGACCAAACTCATTATTTTGTAGATAGATTAGCACGTTATGGTAAGTTACCACAAAAAGTTTTGATGGATAATATAGCCCCTGATTTGGCCGCCGCTGCCATGCAGATGTATGGCGATACAAAATCTATGCAAAAAGGAATACTACCCCAAAGTTTGGAGCTTATTGGGCAAGATTTTATGCATATTGCCGCTATTTTACAACGAACAGCCAAAGTTGAGAAAAAGACCATTGTGGATTTACTTAATACTAAGCAAAAAGATGAGAATGGCAAGGATGTTGAAAACCCATTGAAACAATGGTTAGAAGCTATGCAGAAGATTTATGGCAATGAAAAATATAAAAAGATTGGCATTGATTTTAGTATTGAACATTTAATGGCTGTGGATACTAGCGGTGTTAAGATTCAGGAAAAACCTATTAAAAAATCAAAAGAGGGAGAAACCAGTGGCAAAGAGGGGAAAAAAATAGTAGATCAATATGGTCGGCCATTTGATAAGGATTAAAACAAAAATAAAGTTATTTTATGCTAAAAAGTGATTGGCTAAAATTACCAGACGAGGTCAGGGATTTTGTGGGTGGTCAGATGGACACCTTGGTTTATGAGATTGCTGAAAAATTTGAATTATCCGGTGAGCAAGTTAATTTTATTTTTGATCTTTTGGACCAGATATTTTTGAAAAAGTTAAGTCCGTTTGATTTGCCGGCTCGCTTGGACAATATGCCGGGAGCTAAGAATTATGATGTACGCATCCTAGCCTTGGATATTGCTTACAAAGTTTTGTGGCTCACTCAAGAATATATTGGCGAAGTGGACAAGTTGATATTACGTCTGGGTGGTAAAGTACCGCGTATAAAGCCTCTTAGAGGGCAAATAAAAGATAACTCAGGCTTGTTTCCAGGCATGACTCAGGGCACAGTGCGGGAAATGATGGATAAGTATAATGATTTTAAAGAATTGAGATTATCCACTGACAAGCTTATTGACGCTGAAGGTCGGCATCAATCAGCTACCGTGGACAATTGGCTCAAGGATTATGTGCATTTTTCTGGAGCCGCTGATCACGATTCGCTTAAGCGGGCACAGTATTTAGGTAAAGCACCAAATACTCTAGGTCTAAGCCCGTCAGAAAGAGAGTCATTGCGCTATCTCTTAACTTCTCACGATGATAATTCACCGGTCCAGTTTGATTATGATAATCTCAAACTAGTTGTCAGTGAGATTGTGCCTGTGCAGGTTGCTAAAACCAACTCATCAGATGGTATGGGCCAGCTGATAGGATCTTTGCGAACCAATCTTTTGGATATTGATAAGAAAATGTTGCCTAGTGATTTTATTTTGTCTGAAGCTGAGGGTGACATCATGAAAGTTAGAAATGTTTTGTGGCAGGCTCTGGGACTAAGCGACCGAGACAAGGTAATTAGTTGTCTCAAAACTCTGATTGAGAAAAAATTTTTGGATTTGATGATCAAGGAAGATAGCCGTTTTAGGAGTATTTTGAAGAGATTCGTGGGCATTAGATTTGGTCGCAAAGCAGAAAACAGCTGGGAGAAAAATTCTGACCAGCTCTTAGTGAAGCGTTTATTTTTGGAGATGATTTTGGTAGATAAATTGCACCTGAATCCAGAGGAGGCTAGTATTACAGCTTTTTATTTGACTAATTTGTCACCGGATTTGGGGCAGGTTGTTTATTGGGATCAGTCCGCCGGCCGTTTAGAGTGGCGAGCCATTGAAGCGGTGGGCGATAATTTACAGTGGCTGGACAAGATTTAATTTTTTTTGCCAGAGGGTGATTTCTCGGGCGACTTTTTGCCCTACCCGATTATAGATTATGTTGCCAGTGGCGGACAATTGTCCGGAATTGGGCCAAGGTTTTTGTAAAACAAATCCCAAACTGCTGATAGCTTCTTCATCCAAGGTGGCTATTTTTTTATTGTCCAGTATAAATATTGGAAAGACAAAAATTATCTTGCCTTTGTCTGATAGAACCTTGTAGAATTCTTCAAAGGCTTCTTGATACAAATTTTTTAGCTCTGATTGGATATTTTGCAGAGTTTTGATATCGGTAGTTTTTTGTATAATTAAGGCATTGCCCATAAAAGGTTCAGTCACAATCAAATCAAATTTGGTTTTGGCAAAAGCCTGTGATAGTTTTTGAACTGGGCTGTTTTTGATAGTAGCTAATCCTGGTAATTTATAATTGGCTTTTAGCCAAGCCAGATTGTCTAGGCTATTTTTTGTAGCTTTAGAGCTGATATCACTGCCGTAGACATTTTTAAATCCCAAAAGCAGAGCTTCTTGCAATATAGTGCCGGAGCCGCAAAAAGGGTCTAGGATATTTTTGGGCAGACTCTGACCAGCACCCAGATTAATCATCATTTTGGCGACCTTGGGCGGTAGCATGCCGCTTTTGTCATCGCGATAAGGCCGGCCAATATCACGGTGGCCGTAATCAGCAAAGTCTTGAACTACTTCAGTGAGTCCTAAGAGCCAATAGTTGTCATGTTTTATGATGATGAGTTCACGGCCTAATAATTTATTTTTAGCTATAATCACCGAAGACAGCTCAGCTTGGCGGCTAGTGACTAGGCGGGCTTTATAATCTTGTGACTGCAGTTGTTTTTTTAGGCTAAGGGCCTTGCGATTAATGGCTTGATAATTTTTTTGGCTGTCATTGTATAAGCTAAAACCAAAAAATATTTTTTCATTTTTTGATAAGCCACCCTCAATATATTTTTGCCAGAGACTGGCATCTAGTTTTTCTAAGGAGTCAATTTTGTCCAAGAATTTGGCAATTTTGATAGTACCGCCCAATTTGGCCAAAAGCTCTTGGCTAGTTTGAGTAGTTTCAGCTACAATAAAATTAGGCCCGATAATATCCAAGTGTTTGGATGGGCCAAGGCAAAATAATAATTCGGCTTTAGCCAAGTCAGAGGCCTGGCCGAGCATAAAAATATATTTAGGCATAATTATATGATAGTTTAAAATGTTTTTTTAGGCAATCCTTATTTTAATATCAAGGGTGCGGAAGGGCAGGCGCAGTACTCCCTGATATTTATGGTCCATTTGGTTCAGTTGACTTATTATTATATTTATGGTAAAGTACTCCCAGTCTATTTTAAAGACTTTTTAATTAACCACGCTACGGACCTTTAAAGGTGGCGTAGCCCTTGGCTAGATTAGCCCAAGGTAATTAAACAAGCAAATGAAATACGAGCTAGCTTTTATTATCAACCCAACTGTTCCTGAGACTGAGCACCAAAAGCTTTATCAGGAAATAGCGGGTTATATTGTAGGCAGCCAAGCAGAAGTTGTTGGCCAGCCTTTTTTTATGGGTAGAAAAAAATTAGCCTATCCCATTAAAAAGCAAAAACATGGTTTTTACGTGTTTTTGGAATTTAATAGTGAGAACCAGGCCGGTCTCAAAGAGCTTGATACCAAATTAAAACATCATGTTGGTATTTTGAGGCATTTAATAATCAAAAAAGACAAGGCCGCTACTGGCCCCTTGGTTGATGCCAATAGCTTCAATGAAAAACCAGCTCATAATGAGCCTAGGTCACAGCGTCGCAACAACAATATGATGCCTCGCCGAAACAATAGGCCAGCATCTCGTCAGGTTGCCAAGACGGTCACTGTGGAGCGCACTGATGCTGATAAGCTCATTGGTTTGGGCGAGATTGATCGTAAGCTGGATGAAATTTTAACACAGGATCCAAAGCTTGATTAATTTTATATTAACTATAATTATATGAATTTAAACAAAGCCATGCTCATTGGCAACGTAGTCCGTGATCCAGAAATGCGCACTACGCCTAGTGGTCAAAATGTTACTTCTTTTTCGGTGGCGACCAATTTTGTTTGGAAAGATGCCAGTGGTCAAAAACAAGAAAAAGCTGAATTTCATAATATAGTAGCCTGGCGCCGTTTGGCTGAGATTAGCCAACAGTATTTGAAGAAGGGCTCCAAAGTATATATTGAGGGCCGTATCCAGACTCGCTCTTGGGATGATCCCAATGGTATTAAGCGTTATCGTACAGAAATTGTTGTTGAAAATATGATTATGCTTGACCGAGCTGGAGCCGATGCAGGGGCCTCTAGTCGTTCCAACTCTAGCGAGGCTAGTCAGCCAGGTTTTGGCGATGACTATTCTCAATCTAATAATGCCAATACCAAGAACAGTAACGAAGAAGAAATTAGCATTGAGGACATTCCTTTTTAATAAATAATAAGTATTAATTTTATGCATAATAAGCAGGAAACAAAGTTTTGTAGTTTTTGTGTAAATAATGTCAAATTTATTGATTACAAAAATTGGCAACAACTAAAAAAATTTACCTCATCTTATGGTAAGATAGTGCCTAAGCGTCGGAGTGGTGCTTGTTCCAAACATCAGCGTAATCTAGCCCAGGCTATTAAGCGTGCTCGTTTTATGGCCCTTTTACCATTTGTCTCCAAATAAAATTTATGTTTTCACTGAGTGATTTAAAATTAGGTAAGGTAGTTACCTTAAACAATGAGCCGTACCAGATAGTTTTTACCCAGCATATCAAGCAAGCTCGGGGTGGAGCAGTCTTAAAAACCAAATTGAAAAATTTGATAAGCGGCTCTACATTAGAGAAAACTTTTTCTGGGGCTGATGCTGTGGAAGAAGCTGATATGGCCCGTCGTCAAGCCAATTTTTTGTATCAGCAAGAAGGTAATTTCTTTTTTATGGATAACACTGATTTTGAACAGTTCCAATTCAGTAGTGATGACTTAGGCGCAGTGACAAAATATTTGAAAGACGGTCAAGAGGTTGAGGTATTGTTTTTTAATAATCGTCCAGTGTCTATTGTTTTGCCGACTAAGATAGTTTTTGCCGTGACTTCAGCTCCAGAAGGAGTAAGGGGCAATAGTGCTGGAGCAGTGACTAAGACAGTAGCCCTAGAGAATGGGCTAGAAGTCCGTACGCCATTATTTATCAAATCCGGCGATAATATTATTGTTAATACTGATACTGGCGAATATGTAAGTAGAGCATAAATTAGCTATTAAATAAGTTTTACCCGCCCAGCTCTTCGCAAAGAGCTGGGCGGGTTTTTTGTTGGCTATATCAACTTAAATATGTTATAATATAGAAAAATAAAAGCCAAGATTTTATAAAAATGGCCGAAGCTACGGATAATTATATAAACACCGACAATTGGGCTGATAATCTTTTAGTCAAAGATGATAAAGGCCGTTTTTCTAATTGGAAGACTAAGCAAAAACCAGTAACGGCTAGTCCAAAAATGGATGTTGCCGACTATGATCTATTGTCCAAAGCTAGCCAAAATAATCCTGTCAATGATGATTTTGCGCCGATTCAGTATTGGCAAGGTAAGGCCCAAGATCCAGCCCCTTTTGCCTTCCACCCCGATGATTTGAAGACTATGGAAGAATTGTCCAAAACCACGCCGATTGATGATAGTAAGAAATACAGTGTAGAAAAAATAGTAGATCGTTTGTTGGATAAACAGAGTATATTTTTAGACGGGCCCAATAAAAAACTTTTTACTGATATTATTTATAATTTTTTTCGTGGTCGGCGTGATGCTGTTTTTACCAGGGCAGCTTTGACTACCAAGGTATCTAGCCGGAGCGGAGCCTTGCCGCCAGAAGTTATTGATTTGATTTTATCGGTCATTAAGGGAATCAAAATAAAGATTGATGCCGAAGCTGGCTTGGTAGTTAAACTAGATGAGTTACCAAAACTGCCAACCAGAGAAATTAAAGAAACAACAGATATTCCCAAAAAAATTGATAAGATGCCGGTTATTGATTTGGATCTAGAAGCTAGTAGCGGTCAAGAGCCATTAGCCGAGATAAATGACGCTTTAAAAGATATTGATCCTAAGTTATTTGGTACAGAAGAGCTGAGTGGTCCCACGTCAGTTAAAAAATTGATTGTTGATCAGATAGACAGTGACAAACAAATAGTAACTGTCAAAATTCCTGATAAAAATTTAGCTCCTATAGAGGCAGAGGTGCCTGCGCCAAAATTTGAACTGCCTGCGCCTAAGGTAGAAGTCAAAGCGCCAGAACAAGTTATAGTTCAGCCTGAAGCTACTAAAGCCATAGTCAGTGATTTTCTGCCTAAGGTTTCTCGGTCAAGCGCTCCTGATGATAATGCTAAGAAAAAAGTAGTTGATGTAGTAGCCAAAGCGAGTCTTGAGCCGGCTACACCAATAAGTAAACCAACCCACGTTTTGTCTGGTCCTTTGCAAGAATTGCAGTCATTGGATTTGATAAATTGGCGTCGGCTAGGCCGTGATGCCCATGAACGGACGCGCAAAATTTTGGAAAAGATAAACTTATTGGAACACGATTCCTTTACCAAAAAAGCCCAAGGAATTAACAATTGGCGGCAAAGTCCAGTTTATCAGATGTATTTGAGTTTGGGGTCAGAGAGTATGACTAGCGGTCAGGATGTGGATACTTTGCTTAAGGGTTATCAAGATAAAGGCCAGGATGTTTTGAGTGCTGAAGAATTTTCCGCTATTTCTGATTTAAA
>JAHFJB010000114.1 GCA_023246135.1 Candidatus Parcubacteria bacterium | reverse complement strand
AGTGATAACACAATGTACTAATAGGCACTTGATTAGCCCGCGCCACATCCAAAATAGTCTGACCAAGTTCAGCTCTATATTTTTTGCCGTTTATAACAATATTTAAAATTTTTACCATGCTTATTTTAATAATTTGTCAACTGCACTTCTTAGTGGAGTAACCACCATCTTGCCTAAAGCGCAAAAACTGGTATGCTCCAAAACAAAAAGCAAATCATCTAATACCTTTTCATCAAAGAGCCTATCCTTGACCATCTGTAAAATCCTATAAGTACCCTCGCGGCAAGGCGTACACTTGTCGCAGTTTTGATCCATAAAAAAATCAATCCACTGGCGCATCAGTACCCAAGGGTCAGTCTTATCTTTATCATATATCACTATGCTGCCGCTACCCTCCACTGGTTTATCCAGTTCACTGGATAAAAAAATCTCTCCGCTAGCTCCCCCGCCGACTTGCAAGAAAAAATTAAAACTCGGCCAATTGTTGGTTTTCTCCAAAACCTGATGTATTGTCAAATCAAGCGGCAACTCAAATACTCCCAGATGCTTGGCTTGGCCACTGATAGTATAAAAACGAGTTTTTTTATATTGATTTCTATCAATCTGAGCAATGCAATAAAAAGTTTCAATATTATTAATAAGGGTCGGCAAGCCAAAAATACCAGCTTGTGAAGGAAAGGGTGGCTTGATTCGCGGCCGATGAATTTGACCTTCTATTTCTTGACAGAGCGTAGTTTCTTCACCGGACAAATAGCCGCCAACTTCTTTAAATACAGTAATCGGCAGACGGCCAATCAGTTTATCTAATTTTAATTTATATTTTTTATAATAATCTTTGCGTAAATAAATATAAGCCTCGCTATTCTCAAATGTATCTAAAGCAATTTTGATACCAGCTATAAGCTTGGCCGGATGATTGGCCAAAATAAAACCATCTTTGCTAGTATTAGGCTCGCCTTCTGAACCGTTGGCTACAATATATTTCTTTTTGGCCGGAGTCGACAAAACCATCTGCCATTTGAGATATGTAGGAAAATTAGCACCGCCGCGACCAAATAACCCAGCTGTTTTTAATTTAGAAATTATCTTTTTATTTTTGTTTGACATCGCTGATATTATACAATAAATCCCCAAAAAAATCTAACAAAAAACCACTGCCTGCCAAAAATCGTTTTTTTAAACAGACAATGGTTCTTTGATTTTATTACATCAAACTTATATCCAGACCATTTGATTCACCAGTATTTTTCACCTGACAGGCTCGAGCAGCTGTATTAAATGTCTTCCAGATATTTTTAGCAGAAACTCTATAATCAAGGCGGGCTTTTTTGACTGTATTTTTGTACTTTGACCAAGCGGCTTTGATAGCGGCTTTGCGTTCGTTGCTATTAGTCAAACCCCAAGCTGTCAATAATTCTGATTTACGCAAAGTTAGGGCCGCGCTAGTAGTATCAGCTACGGTTCCAAAAGCAGAGGCAATGCCATCTTCTCTAACAGTGACCGCTGTTGTCATACAGGCTGGATTAATGACCGGCGGAGTAGTGGTGCTAAATCTATCTGACCCACTAGACTTAGCCGATACTAACGCCATTGGCATAAAAACAGAAAATGCAAAAATAGCTAGTGTAAAAAATAAAAGTTTTTTCATATTTTTTTTGTTAATTTTAAAACTATCTATATTATAACACAAAATTATTGCGCCAACCAACCGCCATCAACATTTAAAACTACACCAGTCACATAAGCGGCATTGTCAGAGGCCAGATACAGTGCTGCTCCGGCGATATCTTCCGATTTACCTGGATAGCCCATTGGTGTCATGGCTTCTACCATTTTTTGAAAACCAGGATCAGATAAATAGGCTTTAGTCATATTAGTAGTGATTACTCCCGGAGCAATAGCATTGACTCTAATACCAGCTTTGCCTAGATCAAGAGCCGCCGCACGCGTCAATTGAATAATGCCACCCTTGGAAGCACAATAAGCCAAGGATCCTTGAAAACCAACTACGCCAGCAATAGAAGCTGTGTTGATAATCACGCCTTTGGTTTTATTGGCCAGCATCACTTTAGAAGCTGCTCTTAGGCCATAGAAAACTCCGGATAAATTCACTTCGATAGTTTTGTGCCACACTTCATCAGTAGTATCGCTAGCACTACCATTAGTAGCAATGCCGGCATTATTAATCATAATATCCAGACCACCGAATTTATCTATAGCTGTTTTAATTAAAGCATCAACTTCGGCTGACTGGGAAACATCACATTTATAAAACATGGCCTTATCTCCATATTTGTCGGCTACATTTTTGGCATCGCTGACATCTGACAGGACAACTTTAGCGCCTTCTGCCAAAAATTTTTCAGCAATAGCTAGGCCAATGCCACTAGCCGCCCCAGTAACAATCGCTACTTTATTTTCTAACAACATATATTTTTCATGTTAATTGTTAAATGTATTTATAATTATAGCATATTTTTTCGTAAAAAAATAAACCAAAATTATTTGGCTCCCCCGGTAGGTTTCGAACCTACAACCTCTGCATTAACAGTGCAGCGTTCTACCAATTGAACTACAGGGGAATAATGGATCGTCTTTACAGACGAAAAAACCGGTCTTGCGACCGGCAAACTCAGATATAATTTTATATACCAAAAGTTACCGGTCGCTTGATCGGTTATTATTGTTTGAATTGTTA
>JAHFJB010000113.1 GCA_023246135.1 Candidatus Parcubacteria bacterium | reverse complement strand
AAGGCACCATCAAGAAACAAACCAGAAAAATGGGCTCAAGTTGTGATTGGTCCAGAGAAAGATATACTTTCGATGACAATTTGTCGCAAGCAGTAAATGAGGCTTTTGTTAGAATGTATAACGATGGTTTGATTTATCGTGGTAATCGCATTGTTAATTGGTGCCAGCGTTGTCAGTCTACTCTAGCTGATGACGAAGTTGAATATAGGGAGCAAGATGCCAAGTTATATTTCATAAAATATGGACCCTTTGTTGTAGCCACTACTCGGCCAGAAACTAAGTTGGCCGATACGGGCCTAGCTATTCATCCTGATGATGGTCGTTATCAAAAATATCTGGGTCAGACATTGGATGTAGATTTGGCTGGACACAGGATAAAAGTAAAAGTTTTTGCTGATGCTTCAGTTGATCCGGAATTTGGTTCAGGAGTAATTGGTGTTACACCAGCCCATAGTGTTGTGGATTTTGATTTTGCCAAAAAGTATGGTTTGGAAATAATAAAGTTGATTGACGAGCAAGGCAAGATTTTGTCAACCGGTGCTAAATATCAAGGGTTGACTGTTGGGGAAGCTAGAAATAAATTTGTAGCTGATTTAACTAAAGCCGGGCAAATAGACAAGATAGAGGATTTTAAAAATAATTTATCAATTTGCTATCGCTGTGGTACTCCAATTGAGCCTTTGACATCAGAGCAGTGGTTTGTCGCTGTTGATAATAAAATTCCCGGTCGTAATAAGACACTTAAGGAGCTGGCCACTGAAGTCGTTAGAAGAGGTGATATTAAAATACTGCCAGATCGTTTCACTAAAATATATTTTAACTGGATGGATAATCTGCATGACTGGTGTATTTCTCGGCAGATTTGGTGGGGGCACAGAATACCAGTCTGGTATAACGAGTCCGATGAAATCATAGTAGCCAAAGACGAGGCTCAGGCCAAGGATTTAGCCAAGGGCCAAACAATACGTCAGGATTCAGATACTCTGGACACTTGGTTTTCTAGCGGTCTATGGACATTTTCTACTTTAGGCTGGCCAGAACAAACTAGTGATCTTAAAAAATTTCACCCCACCACAGTCATGGAAACTGGCTATGATATTATATTTTTTTGGGTAGCCAGAATGATTCTAATGACGGAATATTTGCTTGAGGATAAACCTTTTGAGACAGTTTATTTGCACGGCATGATTAGAGACAAAGAAGGACGTAAGATGAGTAAGTCTCTGGACAACGGTATTAATCCTCTGGATATGATTCAAAAGTTTGGTACTGATGCTCTGCGCTTGTCGCTTATCATTGGCTCAGCTCCAGGTGCTGATTTGCGTCTCTATGAAGAAAAAATTGCTGGTTATCGCAATTTTGTTAACAAATTATGGAACATTGCTCGTTTTATTTTGTCTAGCGTAGAGGAAATCAGGGTCATTGATAAACAACCAGAGGCTAAGACCCTAGCTGATCGTTGGATTTTGGCTGAATTTAACAAACTAATAAACGAGATGACATCTGACCTTGATAATTTTAGTTTTTCGCCAGCCGGAGAAAAATTGTATGATTTTTCTTGGAATAAACTGGCTGATTGGTATTTGGAAATTGCCAAAATTGAAAAAAACAAAGATGAGATATTACTTTATATCCTAGAGAAGTTGTTAATTATTTCTCATCCTTTTACGCCTTTTGTGACAGAGGTGATTTGGCAGGAATTTAAAACCAATAATTTGCTGATGGTAGCGGCTTGGCCTAGTAGCATTAAATTTGATGATCATATTATTTTTGATTTTACTGAACTTAAAGAATTAGTAGCCAATATTCGCAATCTTAAGGCGGCCAATAAGATTTCGCCTACAGATTTTCCCGATTGTTATATTGAGAGTAAAATTTTAGATAAAAATTATTTGGAATTAGTAGCTCGTTTAGCTCGCGTTAAACTTGTTAGCCAAAAGATAGCTGTAGAACCAATCGCTATCAATAGTAGTCTAGTTTGGATTAATCTTAAAAAAGTCATGAGTGACAAAGATCGTGAAGTTTTGTTGGAGTATATCCAAATGTTAGAAGCCAAGTTGGTTGATAAAAATTTTGTAGATAATGCCCCTGAGGCAGTAGTGACCGCTACTCGGGATAAATTGACTAAAGCCAAAAAATCTCTTAGTTAAATTTTTGTAAAACTAAAACCCGCCCCGAGCGACTTGTGGTGATTGAAATCAAACCAAGTCGAGGGGCGGGTTTTTTATTATCAATTAAGACCTTACTTTGTTTAAAACCTCTTCCACTGAAGTGACACCATCTATAGCCTTAAGTAGTCCATCTTGAAGCATGCTAATCATGCCTTCGCTAATGGCCGTTTTCTCAATGTCATATTCAGAGGCATTACCAGATAAAATCATCTTTTCTATAGCTGGCGACATCAGCAAGATTTCATAAATACCGATTCGGCCTTTGTAGCCGATACCTTGGCATTTGTCACAACCTTTGGATATATAAAATTTTATATTAGCCAAGTCACTGGGTTTATAACCGGACTCAGGGCTTATCTGGTTGAGAGCATTGAGTATCAAGGTCATAGTTTGATTATCAATGCTTTTGTTTTCTTCTTTGCAGGCGGGACACAATTTTCTAATTAGCCTTTGGCCAATAATAGCATTGAGCGATGGGGCTAGGAGAAATGGTTTAACGCCCATAGCTAAAAGGCGAGGCATGGCGCCGGCCGCTGAGTTAGTGTGT
>JAHFJB010000007.1 GCA_023246135.1 Candidatus Parcubacteria bacterium | reverse complement strand
CTCTTAATCCCAGCAATAACTTCTTCATCTTCCAGATTAGATTTTCTTTTTTCAATAGCAAAATTTTTCAAAGTACTCCTCAACATGCGTAGAGTCGATACTTTGATCTCGTCCTTAGCTTTTAAAGCCACTTTTAAATCATTGTCAATAGTTTGTTCTAGAGACATGGATTAGCGTTTTTTATTACGTTTTGGCCCGAACTCTTCCATTTTGCCAATACGCTTTAAGTATTCGAGGTGAGAATTAATGCCTTTTTTCCTCAGGGCACTCTCTTTCAACTCTCTTTTGGTCTTTTCCTTGGTATAAAACCTTACTTTCTTTGCTTGCAATATTTTTCCGCTTTGAATGGTTTTTTTGGTAAATCTCCTGATCAAACTCTCAAAAGATTCGCCGTCCTTTCTTTTGACCTCCAACACTATAATTCACCTCCGTTCTTTATATTAAAAAATAAATTAATAATTACCTAAAAGTTTGCTATTCATCAGTATTATAATGACAAATTTTAGACCAAAAGTCAATACATTGCCAATATATTATGATATTTTTTTCAATTTGCTGTTTTTCATCACTTTATGCTCAAGCCTTTTCCTGATTTCATTCTTAATTTTGTTATAATCAACTATTTCCTGCACACCATTTTCCATATCGCGTATGAGCACTGTGCCATCGGAAATTTCTTTCTGGCCCAAGATCAAAGTATATTTAGTACCACGCTTATCAGCTATGTCCAATTGGTCTTTAAGGCCTTTTTTGGACATATTTTCTGTTACCTGAAGTCCGTCTTGGCGCAACTCTTCAAAAAGCTTTAAAGCTTTTTTGCGGGCTTCTACGCCTAATTGAGCCACATAAATATCAAAATCTGGCGCTGGTGTTGGGGTTATCTTATTTTCTTGCAACTTAGCAAGGACCCTTTCAATGCCAATAGCAAAACCTACAGCTGGTGTGGGCCGGCCACCTAAGGTCTCTACTAAATCATCATAACGACCGCCACCGCCCAAGGCATTTAACTTGCCTTCTTCATTAGATGGTAAAAATATTTCCCAAGCAGTCCTCGTATAATAATCCAAACCTCTGACTATGCGCGGATTCAAATTGTATTTTACGTCCAACTCATCCAGATATTCCAAAACTGCCATAAAGTGATTTTTACAGGCCTCGCACAAGTGATCAACCATTTGCGGCGCTTCTTCTGATAAGCTCTGACATTTTTTATTTTTACAATCCAAAATGCGCAAAGGATTCTTAGCTAGACGCTCCACACAATCATGACACAAATCATCTTTTCTATCTTGATAGTATTTTTTGAGCACCTTGAGATATTGCGGACGGCAATTATTGTCACCCACACTATTGATGTGTATTTCCGCGTCTAGGCCTAAATCTTTGAGAACATAAAAAGAAATAGCAATTAGCTGAGCGTCAATCACTGCTTCGCTCTCACCAATCACTTCAAAACCAAATTGCCAAAACTGACGATAGCGACCCGCCTGCGGATTATCATGGCGGAAAAATGGACCCATATAATACAACTTGACTGGCTGAGGCAAATTTAACATGCCATGCTCAATGTAGCTTCTCACCACACCAGCCGTATTTTCTGGACGCAAAGATAATTTATCACCACCTTCAGTGACAAAAGAATACATTTCTTTGCTAACAACATCGGTATCCTCGCCTACTCCCCTCTTAAATAACCCCGTTGATTCTACAATTGGTGTATCAATCCGAGCAAAGCCATAACTTCTAGCGATGTTTTTAACTTTAGCGCGGACCATATCCCAGTAATTCTGCTCATCAGGCAAAATGTCTTTCATGCCTTTGACTAACTGCAGTTTGTTTTTCTTGTTGCTTTTTTTAACTGACATAAGGTCTATTGATTATAATCTGGCAAATTAAAAGTATTCATCTTGTCTAATGGCCAACCGCGGACCCAGACCCGACCAATGATAGCCTCCTTACTAATAGACCCGATCTGACGAGAATCAAGGCTGTTAGTGCGATTATCACCCATGACAAAATAATGATTATCAGCTAATTTTACAGCTGAATAAGTATCTATAGAAAAATGCTTAATATAAGCCTCGGCTAGTTCTTTGCCATTAACAAACACCCGGCCATCTTTGACTTCTACTGACTCACCGGGCAAACCTATGACCCTCTTGATAAAATATTCACGATGGTTGCGGGGATTCTTAAAAATTATTACCTCACCTCGCTGTGGCTGATGGAAACGATAAGACAACTCATCAATAATCAAATAATCGCTGGCGTGAAAATTTGGCTCCATAGAAGCGCCCTCAACATAAAACGGCTGTACCAAAAACAATCTTACTGGCAAAATAATTGCCAAAGAAATCAAAACTACCTTGACTATCTCAAAGACTAGCAAACCAAATCTTTTAGCCCAACTTGTGACTGGTCCAGTTTCTTCTTCGGAAAAATGGCTTAAGTCCATTTCCTCAACAAGTGCTGCCGGCTCATCGGGCTTAATTTCATTGCTGGTTGTGCCTGGCCTTTTCTTAACTTCTGGCATATAAAAAAATAGTTAATATTAGTATTATAGTAAAATAATTATACACAAAGCTTAGATTAAAATCAACTAGAAAAAATGGGCAAAATTGGCCTAAATTGACTAAAACAGCTGGTTTGACTTTGCGGGTATTTATTAGTATAATGCATTCAACTCATTAGAACCAAATCCTAAAACAATCTGGGCCTCAACCTAGAAGAACACTGTTTCTCTAATGGGGTTTACTTTGACTAAAATCTTAAAGCAATGCATTTTAAAAAAAGACATATAAATCCCAGCGACAATACTCCAGTCACACCCGAACACTCTGCTTCTCAGACTCCTCTGCCGGCTGAGGCTAATTGGTCAGCCATTAAAACCAAATCGCCATCAGGAAAAAGAAAAAAAATTTCCTGGTTTTTTATATTTCTAATAATCTTATTTACTCTGATTGGCGCTATAGTATCAGCTGATAATAATAGTTTTTTGGGTGGCGTCAAAAATAATTATATAGTACGCCAAATTGCCAATATTATTTCTAGCTCGGGACAGCACTTAAGGGGTGAAAAAGACGACCGCATCAATTTTTTACTGCTCGGTATGGGTGGCGAAGGCCACGATGGACCGTATCTGACAGATACTATCATTCTCGCTAGTTTCAAACCATCCACCAAAGAAGCCGCTCTATTTTCCATACCGCGGGATATGATTGTTCCGATTGCGCCCGGTGATTACAGAAAAATAAATTCTGTATATACTCTTGGCCAACAAAATAAGCAAGGCGGCGGAGAATTTACAAAAAAAGTTGTGTCTGACGCTCTAGGTTTGCCAATACATTATTTTGTGGCTGTAGATTTTGAAGGTTTTGTAAGATTAATAGATGCCTTGGGTGGCGTTGACATAAAAGTTGATAAAAGCTTTGTTGATCAAGAATTCCCCACGGCTGATGATAAGTGGCAAATGATCTCATTTAAAGAAGGCGAACAAGAAATGAATGGCTTAACTGCTCTACGTTTTGCCCGCTCTCGGCATGGTAACAATGGTGAAGGCTCTGATTTTGCCCGCATCAAAAGACAGCAAAAAATTCTCTTGAGCGCCAAAGACAAGATTACTTCCTTTAGCACTTTAATCAACCCTCACCGCATTAGCAGTCTATTTTCCTTATTTACCAAATATACTCAGACCGACCTAGAGCCTTGGGAGGCGGTCAAGCTAATCAATATGTCTAAGGGCATAGATACCCAAAAAATCATTACTCAATCTATTGATGATAGGCCAGGTGGATATCTCAAGTCGGGCATTGCTATGGATGGTGCCTATATCTTGCAACCAACTACCGGCAACTATGAACAAATCAAAAAAATCATCTTTAATATCTTTGATTTAGGCAATGTTTCTTTAGAAAAAGCCAAAATTGTTGTGCAGAATGGCACCGCTCTACCTGGCCTAGCTATCAAGGCAGTTAATTATTTGACGCAAATGGGGTATAATGTAATTAAGTATGGTAATGCCGTAGCGCAAGATAAAATTAGCACCACTA
Organism: Candidatus Parcubacteria bacterium; assembly: GCA_023246135.1. Taxonomy (GTDB): domain Bacteria; phylum Patescibacteriota; class Patescibacteriia; order UBA1558; family GWA2-36-10; genus JAHFJB01. The sequence continues at coordinate 5,805 of JAHFJB010000007.1, read as the reverse complement.
TCTACGCTTATAATGACACTAAGCCCAAAACCAAAGAATCCCTAGAAAAAATCTTCCAAACCAAGAGCCAAGCTCAAGTGCCTTTAGACTATTCCAGTTCAGTTGTTGCCTCTCAATGGGACATCAAAGACCAAAACGGCAAATTAGAAAACTTGGACTTCCTAGTAATCCTAGGCATGGATCAAGCCATTGATGAAAGTGCCCAAATAATTCCTACTATTGATCCATCGCTACTAGCTAGCTCTACGGCTACTAGCACGCCTACCAGCACCATCCCTACTATAAATCAATAAATATGCCCAATTTATATAAAGTAGCCATTGTCGGAAGAGTCAATGTTGGCAAATCGTCTTTATTTAATCGCCTCATTTCTCAAAAAAAAGCCCTAACCTCTTCGGTTAGAGGCACGACCCGCGATCGTAATTATGCCATCTGTTCTTGGCGAGATTTGGATTTTTATTTGATTGACACGGGCGGTTTGGAAAAAGAAACCGGCGATGACATAGAAAAACAAATAATTGAGCAGGCCTTTACCGCTATCAAAGAGGCTGATTTAGTTTTGATGGTAGTTGACATCAGAACTGGCATTATGGCTACCGACAAAGAAATCAGCCAACTTCTAAAGAAACAAAAAAAATTGACTGTTTTAGTCGCTAATAAAGCTGATAATAATAAGCAACGCCAAGACACTGGTAATTTTTATCAACTAGGCCTAGGCCAAGCCTACCCTGTATCCGCCTCCAATGGCATTGGCAGTGGCGATCTCTTGGATGTCATAGTAGACAACCTAAAAAAAATTAAAAAATCCAAAAAAACAAAGAGCCTGCCCGAGGAAGATAAAGGCATAAAGGTTGCCATGATTGGTAAACCTAATGTCGGCAAATCATCTCTTATAAACGCCATGATTGGAGAAAAACGAGCCATCATTTCCTCACAACCCCACACTACTCGCGACTCTCAAGATGTCCATTTTGAGTGGAAAGGTGAACGCATCACTCTGATTGATACCGCCGGATTGAGCCGCAAAAGAAATAGACCCGTTGATGCCTTTGAAAGGCAAAGTGTTGACCAAAGTACTCTGAGCCTAAAAAGAGCTGATGTGGCTTTAATAGTAACAGACGTTTCTAAAAAACTAAGCTGGCAGGATAAACATATTATTGATGAGGCTATCTCCGCTGGCCGCGGTATCATCATGATAGCCAATAAGTGGGATCTTATACCAGACAAAGACACACAAACTGCTAAAAAATATATTGATTATTATCATAGCTTTTTCCCTTTCATAAATTGGGCGCCGATATTGTTTTGTTCAGCCACTGAAAAAGTGAATATGAAAGAAATACTTAAGACTATCTTGGAGGTCTATGAAAACAAAAATAAAACTATCAATGATACTGGCCTAAACCGCTTACTCAAAGATACTATCAAAAAACATCGGCCATCACGTGGTAAAGGCACTAATTACCCTTATCTTTATTCCCTCAAACAAATAAAGACTAACCCACCGACTTTCTTACTCAAGATGAACTTTAAAGCTGATTTGCATGATTCTTACCTAAGATTCATTGAAAATAATCTACGTTATAAATTTGGCTTTATAGGCAGCCCCATAAAAATCATCATTACCAAAAGCGAAAACGCCCAAGATAAAAATTAAAATAAGCTATATGAAACTCATAGTCGGACTAGGTAACCCCGATAAAGAATACCAAAATACTCGCCATAATTTTGGCTGGGTAGCTTTGGATGCCTTAGCTAAAAAAAAACAGCTCAAATGGACTAAGCATCAAACTGGGCACAGTTTTATCACTGATTTTAATCTTGGCCGCGAAAAAATAATTTTAGCCAAGCCCCTCACTTACATGAATAATTCTGGCCAGGCTGTCAGTGCTTTACAACAATTTTTCAAAATCTCTAGAACTGACTTAATAGTTATTTATGATGATATGGCTCTGCCTTTTGGCAAAATAAGAATATCAAGCAACCGCTCTTCAGGCGGACACAATGGCTTAGAATCAATCATTAGCCATCTAAAGTCTAAAGATTTCAAAAGAATACGCCTAGGAATAGGCCCTCAAATCGGTGCGGCTGAAGATTTTGTTTTGAAAAAATTCAATAGTTCCGAAAAAAGAAAATTATCTGAGATTATTGATACTAGCCATCTAGTTTTAGAAACAATCCTAGAAAAAGGTCTGGATTGGGCCACTAACAAATACAATTAAAAATCTGCCAGCCACTCCAGGAGTGCTCGGACACCAAAGCCAACTCCGCCTATAGGTGTATAACTGTTTAAAGGCTCTTCGGCATAAGATACACCGGCAATATCCAGATGAGCCCAGGCTACATCTGGTTTTATAAAATCCTGCAAAAACAAAGCGGCTGTAATTGCCCCACCCAGTTTTGAGGAAGCAATATTTCTGATATCGGCAATCTTACTTTTATTAAAATCTCTATACTCCTCTGCTAGAGGCAAAGGCCAAATTTTCTCACCAGCTAGCTCACTGTACTTCAGCAAGCTATCAGTTAATTTTTTGTTATTGGCAAATAAACCAGCGTAATTTGGCCCTAGGGCATAAACAACTGCGCCGGTAAGTGTAGCTACGTCTACAATTTTCTTAATGCCTTGTTTTTGAGCATAGGACAAAGCATCGGCCATAGTTACTCGGCCTTCAGCGTCGGTATGGGCTATTTCAATACTTTTGCCGTCCATATTAAAAACCACATCACCAGGTTTAATGGCTGTGCCTGATGGCATATTTTCACAGGCCGCAATAATGCCATGGATTTCTACCTTAGGTTGAATCTTGTCTAAGGCAGAAAATAAACCAATAACTGTAGCGGCTCCAGACATGTCATTTTTCATTTGTTGCATACCTTCCCAAGGCTTTATATTTAAACCGCCGCTATCAAAAGTAATGCCTTTGCCAACTATGGCAATTTTATCTTTAGCCTTGCCTTTGGGCTTATAAACTAAATGTATGAATTTAAGCGGTTCATTAGAACCCCTATCAATAGCCATAAAAGCTTCCATGCCTAATTTTTTCACATCAGCTTTCTCCAAAATATTTACCTTAACTCGCCGGCTAGCCCCAGCAACTTTAATTGCCTCCTTAGCTAAAAAGCTAGGCGTCATTATACTAGCTGGCTCATTGACCAAATCTCTAGCCAAAATCGTAGCGTGAGCTAAAAGCTGCCCATACTCCCAACCTTTGGTAAAACTAATTTTTTCCCGAGCTGACAGATAAACAGACACAGTCTTAATGTCAACTTTAATCTGATTTTTATCGTCTTGCTTATATTTATTGAATTGATAATTAGCCAGCATCAAACCCTCAACCAAAGACTGACCCAAGTGTTTGATATCTTGATTGCCACGAAGCCAATGACTGGCTACTAGACTAATGTCACGGACTGAGTATGTCTTCAAATAAGCTACAATTTGGCCGGCTAACTCCCGCCAATTATCCACTGAAAGTGTTTTTTGCTGACCAGAACCCAACAAAACCACAACTTTAGCAGCTGATATCAAAATAAATGACTGACCTTTTTTACCTTGAAAATTTTCTCGGTTCAGTCTATCAATCAATGCCTCTTCTTCTTCGTAGCCCAAGCTTTTGAGTAGCTTTAGGATAGCCAAGCGCTCCTCCAAAACTGGCACAAATAATGCCGACGCCTGCACATCTCCTTTAGTTTTGAGAATCAATTCCATATAATTAAAATTAATAAGCTAAAAATTAAGCTTAATTTAACATGTCAGCCTAAATATGGCAATAGTTTGCTAATTTATAATAATTAGACCTAAATCTACATTGAAAATTTTTAAAGCCAGCAGCAATAAAAATATCAAACGCACTGGCATGACAAAATTGGTTTTCATCTGCCAGCTGTAAAAACTAATTAGTATATTAGTGACAAAAAGTGTTAGCCACAAGTCACCAAAGCTAATTGCCAAAACTGCCTCCCCTAATCTATCGCTTATTAGGTCTACCCAATAACCGTGCACGCTGCTTCGATTATATCTTCGGGCAATTAGCCCATCAGACCAGTCTAGCAAAATTGACAGGCAAACCAGAATCAAAACTAAAAACAGTCTATCGGCAAAAAAGACTACTGGTAAAATGACTACAAACGACAAATAAGAAACCAAATCAGGATTGATATTAGGCCAAGGGGCCCAGCTGGTCAATCTGTCTGTTTTATTTCTTATTTTTGTAACCCACAAAAGTTTTTCGGGGCTAACCATTGTCGTTTTTTACAAAAATCCCGCCCCGAGCGAAGTCGAAAGGCGGGATAAATGTTAGTTAATAGAAACTTTTATACTTGGACCCATAGAAGAAGACAAATACAGTGACTTGATAAATGTTCCTTTGATGGCTGTCGGTTTAGATTTCTTAAGTGAATCCAGAAAAGCTTTAAAATTTTCTACCAAGGCTTCATCAGTAAAAGACAGTTTGCCAATTGAAAGATGAACATTGGCAGTATCATCATTCTTATAGGTGACTTTGCCTTTTTTGAGTTCAGCAATAATTTTTTTGACATCTGGGCCGATAGTGCCAGTCTTAGGATTAGGCATCAAACCTTTTTGACCCAAAATTTTGGCAATAGCCGCTAGTTTGGGCATCATATCTGGAGTAGTGACGGCAATGTCAAAATCAGTTTTGTTGGTTTTTTTAATACTTTCAATCAAGTCATCAGCACCGACCAAATCTGCACCAGCTTCTTTGGCATCTTTGGCTTTGTCATCAGACACAAAAGCTGCTACTTTTATGCTCTTACCGGTACCATGTGGCAAAGCCACTGAATTTCTAACAATCTGATCGCCTTTTTTAGGATCAATACCCAAGTTAGCGTGAACTTCTACTGAAGCATCAAATTTTACTTTACCTGTTTCTTTGACCAACTTTATAGCCTCGGCTGGAGAATACACTTTGGTCTTATCAACTTTAGTAATAATTTCTTTAAAACGTTTGCTTAATTTTGCCATATTTTTAATATTATCAAGAGGTACAAGCGCTTACTCGACTAGGGCAAGCTCCCTCTAAAAAATTTATTCCTCTACCTTGACACCCATCTGCCGAGCAGTGCCAGCAATTATTTTTTTGGCTTGCTCAATATCTTTGGTATTTAGATCCGGCAATTTGGCCTGAGCAATCTCAGTGATTTGGGTTTGAGTTAAGGTTGCCACCTTATCCTGCAGTGGCCGACCTGAACCCTTCGCCAAATTTAACTTCTTTTTTATCATGTCCGATGCTGGAGCAGTTTTCATGACAAAATCAAAAGACCTATCTTGATAAATAGTCATGAGAACTGGCACTACTTCGCCCATGCGGTTTTTGCTAGCTTCATTGAACTTGGTACAAAAATCTTGGATATTAACACCGTGTGGTCCCAAAGCTGTACCGACTGGTGGAGCTGGCGTAGCCTTGCCAGCTTGTAGCTGTAACTTCACGATTTGTTTGACTTCTTTAGCCATAATATTTTAATTACTTAAGAGGTATTAACGCTTGTCTGACTACGACAAGCTCCCTCATAAAATTATTTATACTTTTTTAATTTGTAGAAAATCTAATTCAATTGGCGTCTCCCGTCCAAACATAGACACCAAGACTTTGGCTTTGCCACGAGCTTCATCAATTTCAGAAATCTTACCTTCGTAATCCTTAAATGGCCCGTCAGTAATCTTGACCATATCGCCCTCAGCAATATCAATTTTGAACTCTGGCTCTTCTTGACCCATACGTGACATCAAAGCTTTTATTTCTGACTCGGAAATCGGCGTTGGCGTTGTACCTGAGCCCACAAAAC
>JAHFJB010000112.1 GCA_023246135.1 Candidatus Parcubacteria bacterium | reverse complement strand
TTGTGTGGCAGCCGGTTTATTTATTAGGTTTTATTGTGACTATTGCCGTTGGTCTGGCCACCTTGAGCTTACTTAAGAAGATTGTTAGTAATGATAAGTTTTATTTATTTTTCATTTATACTATAAGTTTATTTTTTATTATTAAGTTTATTTTATAATGTTGTATCCGGTAATTTTGGCTGGCGGTTCAGGCACGCGGTTGTGGCCAGTCTCTACTGGGAGCCATCCCAAGCAATTCAAGGCACTCTTAGGCACCAATACTTTACTCCAAGAAACTTATAATCGCTTGGTTAGTGTTTTTGACGCCAAAAATATATTTTTGGTGACTGGTCGCGAGCAGTTGGATTTTGTCCAAGGACAAGTAGACTTGGCGGCTAGCAATATTTTGCTAGAGCCTCAAGCCAAAGGCACGGCCATGGCTATTGGTCTGGCCGCTTTGACCTTGTCTCAGTTGGATCCCGAGGCAACTATAGTGACTATTAATAGCGACCACTATATCAAAGAAAGCGATAAGTATCTTAAATATATTCAGCAAGCAGCTGCTTTTGTTGATGAACATGGAGACAAATTTTTACTCTTAGGCATCAAGCCTCAATATCCAGAAATAGGTTATGGTTATATTGAGAAAGGGGAGTTAGTTTCTGAGGCAGGCATTTTTACTGTCCAGTCTTTTAAAGAAAAACCAGACAAAACTATTGCTCAAAAATATATAGATGCTGGTAATTATTTTTGGAATCCAGCTATTTTTGTGTTCAAGGCTAAACAGCTCTTAGAGTGGTATCAAAAATATCTTCCCCAGACTTATCAAGCACTGATTAGCATCAAGAGCCCTAGTGATTATGTCGCTGCTTACGAGGCAGTGGATAATATCTCTATTGACTATGGTATTTTAGAAAAAATGTCGGATATGTATTTTATGCCCATTGAGCTTACTTGGGCAGATATTGGCAATTGGCGGAGTCTGCGTGATGTTCAACTGCTGGCTAGTGGCAGTGACAATGTAGCTACTTGTCCCAATGCTTTGGTTGATAGCTCAGGCAACCTCTTGTATAGTTTTAGCAATAAACTAGTGGCCGCTTTTGGCGTTAAGGACATGATATTAGTAGAGACTGATGAAGTGATATTTTTGTGCCCAGCGGATAGAGCGCAAGATATCAAGACTATGCTGGCTAATATGTCGGGCACTGATTTAAAAAAATATTTATAATATGATTAAAAAAATATTTTTACTTATTATAGTTTTGGCTCTAGGAGTAGTGGCTTGGTTTGTGATAACAGTAGTATCAGGCAACTCATCAAGTGCTCCCCAGACTTTTTCCGTGAACAAGGGCCAAGGAGTTAACGAAATTAGCCGAGCCCTTTATGATAAGGGGATTATAAAAAATAAATTTGTTTTTGAGACTTGGCTGTGGCTAGAAAAATCAGAAGGTAAAATAGTAGCAGGAATCTATCATTTTCCAACCAATGTATCTATACGCCAATTAAAAAATATATTAGTGCTTGGCCCGGGTAATTCCCAGAGGTCAATTACTCTTCTTGAGGGTTGGACTAGAAAAATGATGGCTCAAGCTTTAGATAAAGATGGATTGTCCGGCCAAGGATTTTTGACACTGACTGATGACAGGAGTCTTTGGAATAGCGATTATGATTGGTTAGCTGATTTACCGTCCGGTGCCAGCCTGGAAGGCTTTATATTCCCCGATACTTACTATGTCAATGATGAGACTACTATGCGCAGTTTGGTTGTGAAAACTCTCAACAATTTTGATAAAAAATTGACGCCAGCTATGCGCCAAGAGATAAAGCGCCAAGGCAAAGATGTCTTTGAGGTTGTGACTTTGGCTTCCATTGTAGAAAGAGAAGTGCCTCAGTCGGCTGACAAAAAAATGATCGCTGATATTTTCTTAAAGCGTTTGGCTAAAGACATTGGCCTACAGTCTGATGCCACTGTTAACTTTATTACTGGCAAAGGCTTGACTCAGCCCACTGCCGCTGATCTGTCCATTGATTCACCGTATAATACTTATAAGTATAGGGGACTTCCACCAGGACCAATAGCTAATCCTGGCTTGGATAGTATTGAAGCTGTGATTTATCCTACAAAAAATGATTATTATTATTTTCTGACAACTAAAGAAGGCAAGGTTATTTATAGCCGCACTTATGAAGAACATCTGGCCAATAAAAAGAAATATTTAGATTAGATTTAAAAGTATTTACTCAGCCCCGCATTCCTTGCATACCTTTTTCTAAACAAATAACCTTCGAGGTTAGAACAACTTCGAAGGTTATTCTATTGACAAAAATATTAAAATATGCTTAAATATATAGTTGTCCCCAGGTAAATGTCAGGTCTTCCAACCCTTTGAAAGGGGCGTGTACATAATGAAACAGCGGAACTTGTTTACTACCATCGGCGGGGCCTTTTTAGTGGCTCTGCTCATCTCTGTTGGCTGTTCGACGAACAGCTATGCCAGCAGGGATGTCATCCTTAAGAACGGCCATTTCGCGGGCTGGTCGGATACCAGAGCCCGGGTGCTTCTGCACTGGCCGCAGCAGCAGTCTGGTTTCGGTGAGTTCCGTGGCCACGTGGTCTTGCCCAACGTCTTGGGTGATGATCACAGCAAGAACTGCATCGGCTACGTGGGCGTGGCCAACTGGTTGACGCCCAACCTTGAGCTCGAGCCGGCCCTTGGCTGGCGCTTCAAGACTGGGGAGGCGATTGCTTCCCTGCGAGC
>JAHFJB010000111.1 GCA_023246135.1 Candidatus Parcubacteria bacterium | reverse complement strand
TGGCGATAGTTGGCATGATTACTGTTACTTGGCTTATTAGTCGGCCACTGATGATTGCTTTGGCTGGGCCAGATTTTGCTGCTTCAGGAGGAATTTTAAATATTTTGATAGTAGCCACAGGCAGTATATTTTTCGGCACACTTTTTACTTATATGGTAGTAGCGCTGAAGTCCCAAAAGCAGATGATAAAATATTTTTTAATAGCGGCGATAGTTGGCCTGCTTGGTTATTTTGTATTTATTCCTAGGTTTTCTTATTGGGGGGCAGCCTCTATGACTCTAATGGTAGAAACCTTGATAGTAGTTTTTGCTTATCAAGTTGTTAGAAAACATCTAGATTTAAAAATAAATTTTAAAGTTTTGGGCAAAAGCTTAATAGCTGGGCTAATTACTTTACTATTATTCTGGAATTGGCGCGAGTATAACCTGATAATAATTTTATTTTTGTCTAGCTTGGTATATGTGTTCCTACTTTTTTTAATAAGAGCCATTGACAAGAAACAGATAAAAGAATTATTTAATAGGGTTTCATGATTTCTTTAATACTTTTATGTTTAGCTGGGGGGTTGTTTATTTATCTTAGCTATCGCCAGATACTGAGTGGTATTTTGATTATCACAACCTTACTGCCGGCTTATTTATGGCGTTTGGATATTTTTGGTTTGCCTAGCACTTTTTTGGAGTTAATGATTATTAGTCTATTTATTATCTGGCTGATAAAAGATAAGAATTATAAAAATATAAACTGGTTACTAAAAAAATCAGATTTTAATCCCCTACCATTTGTCTGGCGCTGGCTTTTGATTCTGTGGCTCTTAGCTGGTCTCTTAGCCCTTATAGTGAATTTTAGCCAAGCTTCCTTGGGTTTGTGGCGAGCTTACTTCTTAGAGCCAATGATGTTTTTTATAGTTTTTGTTTATACTGTAAAAAGTCCAGCCGATTTAAAAAAAGTTTTATCCGCCTTATCAATATTAGTATTGTGGTTAATGATCTTGGTCTTGTATCAAAATTTTAGCACATGGAATTTTATAACTGCTTATAATTTTCCTAATGCCAAGAGGCTCACGGGTATTTTTTCTTATCCTAATGCTCTTAGTCTAATCTCGGCGCCAATGGCGGCTTTACTGATTGCTTATGGGTTAATTAACATCAAACTAAAAAATTATTATTTATATTTTGTGGCTGGTTTATTTGGCTTAGTGTTATCAAGCTTATCTCTGAGTCAGGGTGCTTTGGTGGCTCTGGGGGTTTCTTTTATTTTTTGGCTAATATTAGCTAAAAAAATAAGAAAATTTAGCCTAGCGATTTTGACATTAATTATAGTTGTCAGCTTTTTTGTCATACCAATAAGAAGCCATGTATCTATTTGGCAACAAGAAATTTTTAATCCAGTCTTAGATTTGCAAGCCAGTTCATTAGAGATTAGGAGTAGTCAGTGGCAAGAGACTTGGGCCATGCTTATGGATAGGCCAATTTTTGGAGCAGGACTCAATGCTTATCAGAAAACTTTAGCGCCATACCATAAAAATTCCTGGCTAGAAATTTATCTTTATCCTCACAATATTTTTTTGAATTTTTGGAGCGAGCTGGGAATATTTGGCCTGCTTATATTTTTGTTAATGATGGGATATTTGATTTATACATTAAAAAAATTGTTTTTAACTAAAAATTTATGGAGCTGGCCACTGACGATGGCCTGGAGTACGTGGTTTATACACGGCTTGGTTGATGTGCCTTATTTCAAAAATGATTTAAGTGTTTTATTTTTTATTATGCTAGGGATAACCATAGTTGTAGCCAATACAGACAAGCAAAAAGATTTTAATTTTCATTTACATTAAAGCTAAATTTTAGTATAATATATACATGATGAAGATCAAAAAAGCAGTTATTGCCGTGGCTGGATCTGGCACTAGGTTATTGCCAGCTACCAAAACCATGCCCAAAGAAATGCTGCCGATAGTGGATAAGCCAGTAATTCAATTGGTAGTGGAAGAATTAGTGGCGGCTGGTATACAAGACATAATTTTGGTGACCAAATGGGACAAAAAAACACTAGAGGACCATTTTGATCATTCTTGGGCGCTAGAAGATGAATTGGCCCGCGCCGGCAAAAAGGAAAAATTGAAAGCTATAAAAAAAATATCAGAAATGGCCAACTTTGTTTATGTCAGGCAAAAGGGCCCCTATGGTAATGGCACGCCTGTTCTAGCTGCAGCCAGTCTAGTAGATGACGAGCCGTTTATGTATGTCTGGGGTGATGACTTGGTAAAGTCAAAAATACCCTTTGCCAAGCAAATGGTTGATGATTACAATAAGACGGGGCATTTGATGATTGGTGTGCAAGAAGTAGCCTTGGATGAGGTGGAGAGATATGGCATCGTGAGTGTCAAGGATCACAAGACAATGCAGATTAAGGATATTATTGAAAAGCCATCAATGGAGAACACCCCTTCGCGTTTGGCTGATTTTGGTCGGATGATTTTGAACCAAGATATTATAGATATTTTGAAAAAGACACGTTTGGGCAAGGGTGGTGAGCTATGGATAGTGGATGCTATCAGGAGTTATATCAAGGCCGGTGGAAAATTTTATGCCAAAGAAATAAAAGATGGACAATGGCTGACAACTGGGGATCCTCTGAATCTATTAAAGACAAACTTAGAATATGCTTGGGACAGAAAAGAGCTTAGGGATTTTTTGAAAGATTATTTAAAAAATAAATAAGAAATAAAAACAAGAATGGGTAGGTTAAAAATTATTACGTTATGCCTTCTGGGTGTTTTTA
>JAHFJB010000110.1 GCA_023246135.1 Candidatus Parcubacteria bacterium | reverse complement strand
TGATAGTAGCGCCTGCTTCAAAATGCTTTTCTAAATCTCCCAAGTTTACCACTGCCATCTTAGCATACAAAGACTGAAAACCGCGAACTTTGGGAATACGAAGCAAATAACCGCGTATACTGCGAGCATCCAAACCGGATCTACCGCCAGAACGGGCCCTTTGGCCCTTCATACCACGAGTAGAATAATTGCCTCGGCCAGAAGCATTGCCACGACCGCGTCTCTTACTGCTATAAGTGGAATGGGCTGATTTTTTCAAGTTGTTTAAACTTAACATATATTATTTGTTAGCTTCTTTGTTGTTATCAGTCTTTTTAGCTTCAAACTTTTTAGGTCTATAAGCTGGTCTTTTATCATCTCTGGGCTTAACAGCACCTTGGTCAAATTTTGGTTGACTATTATTAGCCAGACCTGTTCTGCGGCGCACGCTTTCTTTGGCGGCTGGTACAAAAGAAGTCAGGGCTAATATAGTAGCATTGGCATTATTGATTTTATTGCTCGCTCCAAAAATTTTGGCAACAACATCTCTGATACCAGCTAATTCCAAGACTATACGAACTACACCACCAGCTTTGATACCACTACCTTTTTTGGCCGGACGCAACATGATACGCGCTGATTTATTCTTTATATAAACTTCGTGCGGTATAGTACCGTCCACTAGTGGCACTGACACTATGTTCTTTTTAGCTTTGGTAACTGACTTGGAAATAGCCATGGACACATCAGCACCCTTGGCCAGGCCAACGCCGACGCGACCGTTTTTATCACCAATAACCATGCAAGCTCTGAACTTCATGCGTTTGCCGCCAGCCATAACTCTAGTCACTCTGGCCAAATCAACTATCTTTTGTTCAAACTCATCGCTGGGTTTGTCAGCTCGCCGACGTGGCGGCCGACCGCCACCACCAGTTTTGCGGAAAGGCATTTTTTTGGCAGGCAAAGCTTGATCGACTGCTTTTTTGGCAACTGACGAGTCAACAACTGTTGGTTCTGTTTCTACAGTAGCGTTTCCGGCCTCTTCGATTTTTATATCTTTCTCTTCCATCATGATTAATTTAAAAATTTATTCCAGCTTTTCTAATACCATCAGCCAATGATTTAACACGGCCATGATATTTATAAGCTCCTTTATCAAAAATAATTTCGCTAATTTTTTTATCTTTCAATTTTTGGCCCATGGCTTCGCCAACTTTAGCAGCCAAATCAGTCTTATTGCCTTTGACATTTTTGAGCTCTTTGTCAGCAGCCGCTGCCAGGGTGCGCTTGCTAATGTCATCAATAGCCTGAACATAGATATGAGTCAAACTTCTAAAGACTGACACTCTTGGCTTAGTGGCCGTGCCGATTATTCTGGCTCTAGTGCGACGCTGTCGTCTCAGAGCCCGCCAATTTTTTGCTTTATTCTTATCTTTCATAAATTTTGATATCCTTATAACCTTTATGATTTGACGACCTTGCCAGCCTTGCGGCGGATTTGTTCATCAACATATTTAATGCCCTTGCCCTTGTATGGTTCGGGTTTCTTTATATGCCTTATTTCAGCAGCCACTTGGCCAACCATTTGTTTTTCAATGCCGAATATCTTAATAACATTTTTCTCAACTTCAGCGCTAATGCCCTCAGGTAAAGGATATTCTACTTGGTGGGAAAAACCCACATTGAGAACTAATTTTTTACCCTGCAAGGCTACTTTAAAACCAACACCATTGATTTCTAATTCTTTACTAAACCCGTGAGTCACACCGACTACAGCATTGTTGACCAGTGAGCGAGCTAGACCCCAGAGGGCCTTGCCTTTGGTATCCTCAATATCTTCGATGGTCAATTCTAATTGTTGATCCTTTTGTCCAATACTAACACCTTTAGGCAAATCTACTTTAACTGTGCCCTTAGTGCCTTTGACAGTTACCACTGTTAAACCAGACATAGGGTCTTGATTCATTTTGACGTCTACGCCACTAGGTATAGCAATTGGTTTTTTACCGACTCTTGACATATATTTATATCTTTCAATTGATTACCAAATTTCACAAACAAATTCTCCGCCAATATTCTGTTTGGCCGCTTGCTTGTTAGTCATAACACCACTGGATGTAGAAATGATAGCTGTGCCATAACCGCTCAAAATTCTAGGCAGTTCTTTACCGGAAACATAAATACGCTGACCTGGCTTGGAAATACGACGAATATGCCTAATGGCTGGCCCTTGATCAGTATACTTAAGTTGAATTCGCAAAACATCAAAGCTGCCCTCTTTGACCTTGGTCACAGCGCCGACATAATTTTCTTGCTCCAAAATTTTGGCAATATTAAACTTGACTTTGGAAAATGGCAAGACTACCTCTGGCTTTTTAACAGCCACGGCATTGCGAATTCTTGTTAGCATGTCTGCAATAGTATCTGTCATTGTTATTTTCATTAAATTAATTTACCAACTTGATTTGGTGACACCAGGGATTTCCCCTTTGTCAGCTAATTCTCTAAAACAAATGCGGCACAAATGAAAATGTCCCAAATAAGAACGATTCTTGCCACAACGCCAACAGCGTCTAACTATCCGCGTAGAATACTTGGGAGTTCTTTTTGATTTTGCGATGTGTGCTTCAGTTGCCATAAAATTCTAGTATTTAAAATAATTTACTTCTTAGCTTTTTTGAAAGGAAATCCTAGAGCGGTTAAAAGTGCCTGACTAGTCTCGGGATTCTTGGCAGTAGTGACTATAGTTACTTCTAAGCCATGGGTTTTTTCTACATCTTCCATACCTATTTCAGGGAAAACAATATGCTCTTTGAAACCCATAGTATAATTACCATTTTTATCAAAACCTTTTTTGGGATCAAAGCCATAGAAATCTCTCAGCCGTGG
>JAHFJB010000006.1 GCA_023246135.1 Candidatus Parcubacteria bacterium | reverse complement strand
GCCAGCTGTCATAATTCTGAGCTGTACGATCATAATAATCTTTTTGATTTTTACTATGAGTTGAATAAAACTCTGAAGACATATTAGTTAGTCGGCAAAGACAAAGCTTTTACTTCTTCCCAAGTATTTTCATCAAAGACTTTTACATCACCGGTGGCAATAACATAGAGATAGTCGTTGAGGTAAATAGCCCGTTTTACTTGGTCTAATTTGACAGCCTTATCTAGGGATAATTTATCGTCTTTATAAGATAAAATATAACCGCCTTGTCCGCCAGGTAAGAAAAATATTTGATGTTTGGTATCCATCAAAAAGGCATGGTGGTTGTTGGATACTTCTGTCCAATATTCATCTAAACTATATTTATCTATTTCTTTCGGCTGAGATGGGTCAGAAACATCAAATAAAGAAATTTTTACTTTGGAGTTCTCCTGACCTACACCGACAATCTTATCTTTATCAATCGGATGTAAGTATGAAGAAAATCCCGGTATCTTTAGCTCGCCTTTTAGTTCTGGCTTACTTGGTTTGGATAAATCTAGCACATAAAAAGGATCAGTTTGTCTAAAAGTAACCAAATAGGCTTTATCTTCAATAAAACGAACTGAATAAATCCTCTCAGTCAAACCTAGGTCTTGCACTGAGCCAGATACCTTCAAATTTTTGTCCAAGACATACACATCATTGGCACTGTTTTGCCCACTGCCAAGCCCCCACCAATTTTCTCCAACTGTGGTAGCTAAACGTAAATAACCTTTGTATTCATCCAAAGCGAATTGGTTAAGTGGAGTCCCCGGCACGCTGCCGCTGGCCACAATTTTTAAATTGGGTAAAGCTATTTTTACTAAACCAGTATTTAAAAGTTTTCGTTTATTTTCATCAAAATATTTAGTAGCTCGGTTTTCAGTTTCGGTGTTCAATTTTAGCTGATCATCATTACTTAAAGAGTTTTGCCATTTAGACAATACATTGTAAAACTCTGACATTTTGGAATTTTGGCTGATATCATAATCTTTCACCTTGGCTAATTTAGCTATTAGGTCAGCCGGCACCAAATCGGTCATTTTTTTACTATAAAAATCATAGAGGAAACCAAAAACATCGGTGGCTTGTTGATAGGTAACATAAATGGCCTGAGGCGACATATAAACCACGGATTGTCCTGATAAGCCCACAAAAGAAACTTTATTTTTGATTTCACCACTCTTAATATCAATATTTAAGCCGATAAAAGTGGAATCCATTGGCACGACTGTGATGGGATGATAAATACTACTGCAGGCAATCTCAACTGCTTGGTCATTTAATGTTAGCGGTTTTATAGGGCAGGGACTATAATCATTTAGGCTATTTTGAGTGACTAAATAGATCTGGCCATCGTATAAGCGCGCACTAAGCAAATAATTGCTATCAGCGTATTTAATAGACCATTTTTTTGATGGTTTAGTGCTATCGCTAACATCATAAGCTACTAGTCCCCTATCACTGCCATAATTATTATTAAAAATTACCAAAATATTATCGGCTAAAAGCAATTCCCCGCCTTGCTCTATCTTGGTTAAAAATTCTAAATCAGTGGCTGGCCAAGCTTTGATAATATTAGTGACTGATTGCGACTGGCGCGGCGGCATAATTTTGGCTGTAGGCATAGGCGCAATCTGAGCAGCATCATAATAGGGCATAATGCCATTATTTTCTTGGGAAAAGAAAATATTTTTACCATCGGTCTTAACAATGTCCGGCTCATCAATACCCACTACTTGCACATTGGTTTCGGAAATTCTATTAGCCTCTGGCGAAGCCGATGGGGCCGAGCCAAGACCTTGGCTATTATCCAAAGCTATCTCACCCATCGCCGGCCGGCTTATATCTGAATTTGATTTCATCATGCCCATACCCCCAACATAAGCATTAGCTCCACTCATCTCACCAGCTTTGACTATGTAATTTTTGAATTCTTCAGCTGAAGCAAATGGTTTAATATCATCTACGCTAGCAATATCAGTGAGTTTGTTAATAGGGTTCTCTGGTCGAACATTGAATCCCATATAACTACGGGAAATAATCATTATCAGAGCAATGGCTCCGATTACAATAAGAAAAATAATAAAAGCTGGCGTGTGGCGGACGCTTGGACGATTAATATTATTCTTTTTTATAGGTTCTTTTTTCATATGTTTTTGTTTAATTTTGGATGAATTATCTGATTATTATACCACAAATAAAATTAAATTAAAATTAATTTCCGCCAAAGCGTCGCTGCCTTTGGTTAAATTCCTCTAAAGCCCCATCAAAGTCTTTGTCAGAAAATTCCGGCCAATGTTTGCTTGGAAAATAAAGTTCACTATAGACCGACTGCCAAGTTAGAAAACCAGAAAGTCTTTGCTCGCCGGAGGTACGAATAATAAAATCTGGATCTGGTAAATCAGCTGTATACAAATAAGATTTGATTAAATCTTCTGTGACGGTTTCGGCACTGGCACGGCTATTTATAATTTTTTTAACAGCCTCAATAATCTCTTGATGACCACCATAATTAAAGCAGATATTTAATATGCCCTTAGTGCCATCTTTAGTTTTATATTGGCTGGTATCTATCAAATCTAATAAATCTTGGTCTAATTTATCTCGACTACCAGAAACTTTTAGCCTTATACCATCTTCAACTAACTTGTCAGTATCTCGACTAAACATTAGTTTCAACAAATTCATAAGATAACTCACCTCTTCTTTGCTTCTTTTCCAATTTTCTGTAGAAAAAGCATAAATAGATAATATTTTTACGCCACGCTCAAAGGCATGGCGAGCAATAACGCCCACATTTTCATAACCCTTTTTATGGCCCTCAAAACTAGGCAGATTTCTTTGTTTAGCCCAACGCCGGTTACCGTCAATAATAATTCCTACATGGTTAGGTATTGTGTTTGACATTTTTGTAGGTTTAATTATAAAAACTAGATTAGTCTCTGTAGCTAATCAAAATACTGAGTTGACCTTAAATTATAAAGTATTATTAGCTGTGGATGCTAAAACAAATCGAGAAATAGCATAAGCTGTTAAGACTATAATCAGGCCAATGGCACCGGCTACAGCGGCATTTTGTCCGCCTTTCTTTTTGTCGGCATTGCCTCCAGATATCATCATACTAAAGCCACCAAATATTATCATCAAAGTAGCTAGGATACCCAAAAAACCTAAAACAATATTGACTACGCCGGCAATGGTTTCTCTAAGTGTTCTGGTGCCTAAGTTAACTCCGCCAACGGCAAAGTCATTAACGCCCCAATCACCAACACTGGGCTGAGCAGAAGCCAGTTGAGGCAGGCCCAAAAGAAGCAAAAGTAATAGTTTTCTCATGTTTTTAAAAATTAATTCTTTATTTTAGGATAGCATAAAATATAAAAATTAACAAAATGAAAAAGGACCAGCGCGGTCTTCGCTGATCCCCTTTTCTTTGTTCTTGAGCCCATGTCAGGCCGAGGGCTTGTGGTCAGAAAAAGTACTGCCGCCACAGGATCTTGATAGCGACCAGAGTTGAAACCATGAGAACGACCGCCTCAAAGGGCTTGGGATGAAGCGTTCCAATCCCGTAGCGATATTCCCACACTCCAATGAGCCTGGTCAAGCGATACTTGAATGGCCAGAGAAGGCTCTAGTCATCAGCGAACACCATACCACCTGCACCAGCATGGGTGAAGCCATCGATTAGGACGTGGCTCACCATGCCCACGCAGAAAGCTTGGAATATGCCACCGTAGTTGAGGCAGAAAAGTAAAGCTACTGCCCACAGCGGCAATGAATGCGCCACCTCCTTGAAGACAATCAGCCATCGCGGCTGATCAACAAGCGGCGGTCGGTGCCGCAGCAAGTCTAGACCGTACTGGAACGCCAAGCACAGATCTGGTGCTACAGCACCTGCCACGCAGGCAGCTTGCGACCAAGGCTCGTGGGCAAAACCCGTAGCCCCCATCGCTGCGCCAAGACTCAAGTGAGTGTATGTCTGCAAAAATAAACCTCCTGGTATTCTGCTGTGATGTGGAAAGACCCGTGACGTTAACATTATACATTAATATATTTTATATATCTTGTCAATCCTTTATACAAAAAACAGACCTGCTGTTAAACAAATCTGTTTTTCAAAAAATTTATTCTTCGCTATTAGCAATCTGACGGTTTACTTTACGTCTCTCCGCTTCAGTCAAGGATTGTTTGCGCAGGCGCACACTCTTTGGCGTTACTTCTAGATATTCATCTTCCGCAATTATTTCCAAGCCTTTTTCAATAGTCAAAAGATTAGGTGGCACTAAAGTAATGGCTTCGTCTGATGCTTTGCTACGCATATTGCTCAATTGTTTACCCTTGGTCGGATTGACATCCATATCCATGCCTTTGGCTGTATTACCTATGACCATGCCTTCATATACTTCTATGCTTGGCCCTATATAGAGCACTCCTCTATCTTGCAAATTATACAAAGAAAATCCCAAAGCTTTACCAGTGGCCATAGATACCATAGAGCCAACATCGCGTTTTTTAATATCTCCAGCGTAAGGTTTGTAACCAATCACCCGAGCACACAATATGCCTTCGCCTCTAGTATCAATAATAAACTCCCCACGGTAACCAAGTAGGCCCCGAGTCGGCATTTCAAATACTAGATTCATGTGACTGCCATTAAGTTTCATGCTAGTGACAATCCCTTTGCGCTTGCCAATTTTTTCTAAGACAATACCTGATCCGGTTTCTGGCACACTAATAGTCACTTCTTCATATGGCTCAAGTTTTTGGCCGTCTTTTTCTTTGATAATCACCTGTGGCTGAGATACTTGCAGTTCATAACCTTCCCGACGCATAGTTTCAATAAGTATGGCAATATGGAGTTCACCTCGGCCATAGACTTTGAAGGTGTCTGTTGAAAAATCAATTTTTAAACCAACATTTATTTCCAATTCTTTGGCCAAACGCTCGCGAAGCTGTTTGCTAGTGACAAATTTGCCTTCGCGGCCAGCAAAAGGAGAGCTGTTTACCAAGAAGTCCAAAGATATGGTCGGCTCATCAACAATAATAGCTGGCAAAGCTTCTTGCTCATCTGATAAACATACTGTCTCACCAATATCAATATCAGGAAAACCAGCTAACATAACAATATCACCGGCTATGGCTTCCTCTACTTCTTTTCTTTCCAGACCATGAAAAGTAAATAATTTGGTAATTTTGCCAACCTTATTGCTACCATCAGCTTTTTTTAAAATCAAATTGCCTTTGCTAGCCAGACGACCTTCATAAATACGGCCAATTGCGAGTCGCCCTAAAAAATTGTCATAGCCCAGATTAAAAGGTTGAAAACGTAAAGGCACATCTACCTGCGAAGGAGCTGGCGGTACTTTTTCCAAAATTGTATCTAAAAGCGGCATAATATCAGTTGACTCATCAGTCAAGTAGCGCTTGGCAATACCTGACTTAGCAATAGCATAGACAGTTGTAAAATCTAATTGCTCATCAGTTGCTCCTAGATCCATAAATAACTCAAAGACCTGTTCGTGGGCTAAGTGGGGATCAGCCGCTGGTTTATCAATTTTATTGAGAACAACAATCGGTTTGAGGCCTAGCTCTAAAGATTTTTTTAAAACAAACCTAGTTTGAGGCATAGGACCTTCTTGAGCATCAACAACTAGGAGCACGCTATCAATCGAGCGCAGAACTCGCTCTACTTCTGAACCAAAATCCGCGTGTCCTGGAGTGTCAACAATATTTATTTTGGTGTCTTTATAAAATACCGAAGCATTTTTGGAATAAATAGTAATACCACGCTCTTTTTCTAGAGCGTTGGAATCCATGCTCACTGTTTCATCGGACAACATGCCTGTCTGTTTGAGAATGGCATCAGTCAAAGCAGTCTTGCCGTGGTCAACGTGAGCGATAATCGCAATATTTCTAATTTCCATAAGGCCCAATAATACCAAAAACATTGGCTTTTGGCAAGGCCTAAGGCCCTTAAACTGCTAATAAATACAAAAAACGACTCAAATGAGCCGTTTTTTTAAGATAATAATCAAAAATTACTCTACTACTTCCACTTTTTTCATTTTTACTTCTTCCAGTGGCTTATCACTGGCATCTGTTTTTAAAGCAGCTATGGCATCTACAACTTCCATACCACTAAGTACTCTGCCAAAGATAGTATAGTTGTGATCTAGTGGGTAATCTTGATGTATAATAAAAAACTGACTGCCATTGGTATTTGGCCCAGCATTAGCCATGGCCAGAGTACCGCGCACATAACCGCGCTGATAAGAAGCAGTGTTAGGATTAAGCTCGTCAGCAAATTGGTAGCCCGGGCCGCCGCGGCCAGTGCCAGTCGGATCACCACCTTGGATCATAAAGCCGGAAATTACGCGATGAAAAATTACACCATCATAAAATCCTTTTTTAGCTAAAGTTACAAAATTTTCTACTGTCTTGGGCGCTTCAGAATCAAATAATTCTAAAGTAATATCGCCTAAAGTAGTCTCTATTTTTACATTAGTCATTTTGATTTCGTCTAACGGCAAGGCTTCATTAGTGTTTGAAGTTTGGCTGCTGTTAGTATTAATATTTAAAGATTCGTTATTATTGGAAATAGCTTTTTGGTTAAATTTTATAAAAAGTAACCAAATTATTAAAACAAGCAAAATTATGACTCCCCCTATTTTTAGCCAATTATTTTTTAGATTGAACTTCATATTTTTAATTTAATTGTGCTTATTATTATAGCAATTTAAAAAAATATGGCAAATGCTTTATCAAAAAACCGGCCCAAACAGACCGATTTTTTGTTTCAGAACTTTGAAAAATATTATTTTTTCTTTTTGGCCACAGCTTTTTTAGGAGCAGTTTTGGCTTTAGCTGGTACTGATTTTTTAACCTTTGCTTCTTTAACAACCTTGGCTGGTTCAATTTTTTCTGATATAGCTTTTGGAGCCAATGCTTTTATAAGCTGATCAATCTTGCTGTTAAGCATCTTTAGCTCTCGCATGACTTCTCCAGAATCCTTACTTTCATTACCACTTTTTCCAAAACAGTTGTCGCAATAAATAGGTTTGCTGGCAGTTGGCCGAAAAGGCACCTGGCAAGGCTGACCACATTTATCACAGGTCGCACTGTACATCTGCTTATCATCAAAACGAGGCCGGTCATGCCTATCGCTACCAAATCTATTTGGCCGAGCGCCACCGCCGTCCTGTTGTTTACTAAAGCAATTGCTGCAGTATATTGGTCTTTCTCCGGTTGGCCGAAAAGGCACTTCACAAGGCTGGCCGCATTCACTGCAGGTAGCTTTGTGCATAGTAGGACGACCACCGTCCCTATCTCTGCCACCGAATTTATTACCTCCGCCAAATGACTTATTGCCACCAAATCTACTGCCGCCCGATCTCTTGTTGTCCCTATCAAAATTTCTCATAATTTATAGTTGTATTACTTAAAGCGTAATTTTATTAAACTTAACACACTTTGAGATAAAGAGCAATAAAAAATAAGCTTAGGAGCTCATATCATTTTGAATGGCTCGGGGCGCTGCGCTATTGCGCAGCATCTTACGTCACTCCGCCTTTGGCGGAGTATTTTTAACAGCTTGAGCCAATTTCACTGCGTTCAGTTGGCTCGGGGACAGGGACTCGAACCCCGATCGACGGCTTCAAAGGCCGCTGTCCTACCATTAGACGATCCCCGAATATTTCCGAATATATCAAAAACGCAATTATTCTAATATAAATATCAATTTACGTCAAATATATACACTTATTGATTACCAATATGAACACAATGTTCATTCCAAACTTGTGCTTGCTCTATGCGTATAGATTTTGTCGTTGAATCTTTATATTCGCCTAGCCAGTATTTAACAAAATTCTCTGAAATTTTTTCTTTTGGCACACGACAATTGGTTACGCCCTCTGGAGTTTGACCCTTAATATTAACTAATTGGATATCATAAACACAATCATTAGCTTCCCAGCCATGAACAGTCATTACATAATTGGCATCATCTGCCAACGGTTTTTGAAATTCACTAGCTTGGCAATTAACAAATTTTGGCAAGAAGCAATCTTGGTCAGCGCATTTAATCACTTCCGGACTCTTATCTTTTGGGGAAATATTTATATTTTTGATACCGCAGGCAGATAAAAATAATAAAGAAAAAATTGGTATTAAAATTAAAAAAATTTTATTCTTCATACCTTTGTGTTTATTATCTTATACTATACGACCACCAAAAGTATCCAAGGCTTCGCCGATACCGCTTTCATTGCGACCTTTAAAAACTTGATGATTTTCTTGATAATTTTCATCTACTACAAAATCTACACCCACTTTTCTTTCCAATATGCTTTCCAAAATACCAGACAAATGATTTTTTATTTGTGGCTTATGAAGCTGGTCTCTATGAAAAGCAAACTCTAGTCCAATCACCACGATGTTTCTGTCTAAGTTTACTGGATGAGCGGTCTGTAAAATAGCTGACAAGGAATGATTAAAATCCTTAGCATCAGTTATGATCTTATTCCAACTGTTTTGTATTTTCTTAATATCCGAACCAGATTCACTAGGTGTATAACTTTTTGATTCAGTGGGAGTATAATCTTCACCGCTAGCAGTCTGTATTTGTGCCTTTTTCTCTAGCAAAAATTCCACACAAGCCAATTCTAGTGGTAGCTGGTCAATCAGACTTTCCTTGATAGCCAATTTTTCTAATAAAACACTGATTAATCGTGACAAATCTGCCAAAGGGAATTCGGCCGCATGCTTTTGGATAGCCTTGGTCAAACTCTCATCAAAATCTAAGATAAAAGTCGGACCAATAATCTGATAAAGCATAATTTGACGCAAATAATCTATCAAGTCACTAGTAAAAGTATGCAAATCTAGGCCTTCATTGACCAATTTGTTGATTTGATTCAGGGCAGTAGCTAAATTGTGCACGCACAAAGCCTCAACTAATACATCTATTTCCAGCCAATTACTGCGCGGCAGGACTAGTGAGGCCAGCTCTTCAGTGACCTTGCCATTGCTAAGTGATATAACTTGCCCTAAGAGTGACTCAGCATCACGCATGCAACCTTCAGAGTGGTGGGCAATTTCGGACAATATGTCATCGGGCACAGTCACTTTTTCCCACTCAATGATTTCTGACAAGCGATGAACAACGTCTTTGATGGGTATTTTTTTAAAATCAAAACGCTGACAACGGGAAATAATAGTCTCAGGCACTTTGTGAATCTCAGTAGTGGCTAAGATAAAAATTATTTGTTTTGGTGGTTCTTCCAAGGTTTTGAGTAAAGCATTGAAAGCCGATTTGGATAGCATGTGGACTTCATCGATAATAAAAACTTTGTAACCTTGCCGGTTAAACGGTGGCACTTGAGAATTAGCAATAATATTTTCTCGGACATTATCAACACCAGTGTTAGAAGCGGCATCAATCTCAATAATATCTAAAGAACGGTTACTAGTAATCATCTGGCAAATTTCACATTGATTACAGGGCTCAGCTTCTTCTTTGCCCCTATGGAGGCAGTTGAGTGACCGGGCAAATAGCCTGGCCAAAGTAGTCTTGCCGGTGCCCCGCGGACCCACAAATAAATAAGCGTGAGCTAAATTCCCGCTTAATATCTCATTTTGGAGAGTAATTTTTATGGGGTTCTGACCGACGACCTCTTTAAAAGTTTGGGGTCGGTATTTGCGATATATTACTTCGGACATAAGTTAAACTACAAACTAAGATCCAAATCGTCAGTAGAAACCCCTAAGTTATTATTTTTGATGATATTTTCTACAGCCGCCCAAACACTATCAGCATCTTTGGGCACTAAAATGACCACTTCATCGCCTTCTTCGCCCTTGAAATAGGTTACACTGGCCAGAAGTACTTTAAAAATCTTATCACCGGCCAAAACCACATATTCATTGGTTTTTTTATCTTTGATTAAGTGACCAACTAATCTTGCTCTTTCTACTGGCGATATTTGTTTAAAAATAAAGGAACCGTCAGGGGCGATGGTCAATTTCAACATATCGCCTTCTACTAATTTTGATTTGGAAGCATAATTAGCTGGCACAGAATATTTTTTACCATCAGGACCAATCATTAGCTGCCCATTAAACACACCCTCAATAATCAAGCCTTCTTCGGATTCATTTTCTGTACCCACAGTAGCTGCTCGTAGGCTATAATCAACCGCTTCTTTGGGGCTTTGGCCTTTGAGCTCACCTAAAACCTGCTTAGTTTTCTTCAATTCCAATTCTAAGTTATATATCAAAGACTCTAAATCTTTTATTTTTTTCCCCTTGGGCATTTTTTGTTTTTATTTATGATTTTTGTCTTTGCTCTATACTAATTTACCACAAAATTCACTCTTTGACAATCTTTAATATTTTAGCTAATTTCAGCCAAAATATCAATTAAAAATATATTTTTGTGCGACTGCTTATC
>JAHFJB010000109.1 GCA_023246135.1 Candidatus Parcubacteria bacterium | reverse complement strand
AAAAACTTTTACTTTTATGCCCACTTTAGCCAAGGCTTTGGGCAAAGACCCCATCACATCACCTAAACCGCCTACTTTTACTATCGGCGCCAGCTCGGCGCCAGCCAAGATAACTTCAATTTTATTTTTATTTGCCATTAAAAATTTTTCAATTAATAAAACACCTTTATTATAACAAAAAAGACCTGCTTTAGCTACGCCTAAAAAATATTATAGCAAGTCTAAAAATTATTTTTCTCC
Organism: Candidatus Parcubacteria bacterium; assembly: GCA_023246135.1. Lineage (GTDB taxonomy): Bacteria > Patescibacteriota > Patescibacteriia > UBA1558 > GWA2-36-10 > JAHFJB01. Next base: position 2,655 of record JAHFJB010000109.1, on the reverse strand, counting down.
CAAAAACTTTAAAATAGTATTCACTAAGGGCTGGTTGGGCAGTTGGGAAGCATTGACCACTAAGTACTCCAACTGGCTTTTGGACAAAAGTTCTAAATAAACTCGTTGCTGATGTATATAGTCTATTGGCTTTTGGGCAATACGGCTATAGTGCGGATAAAGTTTTAAGCGGTCAGCCAAGCGCTTGGCAATCATCTTCTCATCTTCATCAAAGGTGACCATTATTATTTTTGTGTCTAGTTTTTTTAGACGCGCTTCAATGCTTGAAAAATCAAAATCTTCACCCTTATAAATCTTTTGATAAGCCGCCTCGGTCAAATGAAATTTTTCCAACATCACGTTGGACTCAGCTATAGCTTCTACTAAGTCTAAATACTTACTAAGGACTACCTCCCCCAAATTTGTGCCAAAAATACCTACATCACAATTAAACCAATGACAACCATCTAATATATGCCCACCACTATTATATTTTGGCTCTATATTATTAAAAACTTGGCTCATTAAATAACTCTTGCCAGTCAGTTCGGCCCCTTCAAAAATTATTTTGTGTTTTCCTGATAACATAATTAATTATACAAATTAATAATTGGCCTATTATCGTGTATGGCCTTTAAGTATTCCTCTACTTCTCCAAGAAGCTCGTTAATATGGACGCTCTTAGCATAAAACAAGAAAACAGCAATGCGCAGGGCTGTCCAAGCTTGATATAGATTAATCCGATTTATCAGAGTTTGATCAATGTCGGCAAACTTCTTGCCAAAATAAGCTTCAAGAAAAAATGTCTCATATTCATTAATTTTTGGGCGCGGTAAAAGCCTATGCATCATAAAATCAAACTGCTCCAAAAAAGCGCCTAAATCTACCATAGGGTCACCGTAAGCCACATCAGTAAAATCTATCATCTCAATTTTGTCAGTGTTTAAATCCCTAATCACAATATTTTCTGGATGATAATCCCCATAAATCAAAGACTTAGCCACTGGGTCAGACAGCTTAGCTTCAAGATCATTGAGCTGGCCGAGCATAGCCTTGACTGACTGCCCTTGCTCGGCATCGGCTTTTATAAAATCCGCCACAAAATCATTGGGAGCTGGCACCATATTGGCAATTTTAAACATTGGCCAATTTATATTACCCAACTGTTTATCGAGGCCATGCAACTTCTTTATCCAGCCGGCTGAAACTAATAAAACGGGATTCAAATCAGCTTGGGGATTTTTGGTAAACCAATCAAACAAACTCTTACCCGGTGATGATTGATAAAAAAATGCTTGTTGCTCCGACAAAAAAAATAAAGGCCGAGTTACCCTAAAAGACCCGTTGGAAAAACCACCATTATTATATAAAGCAAGATTGTTTTGGTATGCTCCCCAGCGCGAACCATCGGAGTGAGCTGAAGCAAATACATATAAACGCCGGCTTTCACCACGTTTATCAATATAATCAATTTTATATTCCACTACAAAAACTGCACTGGTCAGTCCAAGATGCTTTTTGTAAGTATAAAGTTTTAAATTGGTTATTTCTTTAAAATTAGGATAATGCTGGGGCAAGTGCTTGTTGAGAACTTGCTTTACAAAATCAATATCAACCAACTTGCTAATTTTATTTTTTATATCCTCTGATAAAACTGGTCTACCCATATATTTTATTTAAATAATTTTGTCCTATTTGCTATATTTGCGCCAATGATTTTGCCAAGTTTCCTTCTGAATTGCTAAAAACAAATTTTCTGCTTTAATTTTTTCGCTAGCTTTAGCCAAATTTATCGAACGAACACTTAAGACTAGTTCACGGGCTCCAGCCTCAATCATGTCTGGATTCCAAGTCAAAGATGAAAAGGCTGATGGCTTTTTAGCCGACGCCCACCACCAGGTGCAAGATGAAGTGCCTCTGTCTAAGTGCAAACGCGCCCATTTATAATTTTTATCTTTTCTATACTTATGAACCAAGTTATTGGCTAACCTGAATAATTGCCAGAGATGTTGGTGAATTTTATTTTTACGATCAAACCATAAAGCAAATGGCTGCTTATTTTTTAACTCAATGGCCGTAGTTTCCCAAGAGGCTTCCCTAAGGCCAATGATCTTTTGTTGAGACAAAGCGCTGAGATACTCAGCAACAGTACTCATTGCCAAATCGGGTGACAGCAAAATCTTTTCAATGTGCCCCTGCCAATCATTGTGCCTATGCCCATAAATCTCACCATCAGTAGCGGTAATAATAGCAAGTGGTTTCTTGATAGCCTTTAGCTTATGAAAAATTACTTCCGGCGGATAACCTTGAGAAACTTTACGGTCACGAAAGACTACTTTAAGCCCTGACTGTTTTAAAACATACAACAAACTATTATCAACCTCCCCTTGATAAGCTATGGGGTCAACTATAATCCAGCTAAAACCTAATTTTTTTATATACTTCGCCACCACCGGACTAAAAGCCATCTCTGGCAAATAAAATCCTTTTATCTTTTTTAAATCAAAATACTTAGCTAAAGATTCTTGATTAATCTGTATTTGTCTAATAATCTCATCCTCAGATAAAAATGGTAATAAAGCATGGTATTTGGCTGTACCCGTCAACTCCATTTGACCGCGCTGGCAAAGATTAACTAATTGTTTAATCAGATCTGGACGCAAATCTTCCAACTGT
>JAHFJB010000108.1 GCA_023246135.1 Candidatus Parcubacteria bacterium | reverse complement strand
GTGCCCTTGCCTCAAGGTATCTTGCAAAAACTTCAATTGGTTTTTATGGCCAAAAATAGGCCAGGAAAAATCGGCTGACATTGCTTTTAAAATAACATTTTTAGCCCAAAAAATCAACCCAGCAAAATCCCGCAAAGCGGGACTCGTCCGCCGGCTGGTGGACAGGAGAATTTAGCAGGGTCAACCCCGATTCATTTGCCTGTCCAAAGCCAAATTAACCAATTTATCAGCGGCCTTATTTTTCTCTCTAGGAATATGCTGCCAAGTGATTTTTTTAAAATTTAAAGTCTGATTCCAAGCTTGCACAAATAATTTTTGAAGTTCTTTATCTTTGACCCTATATTCTTGGCGCATTTGCTTGACTACCAACTCGCTATCCAAATAACATTCCAAAGTATCAACCTTGTGTTTATGAGCTAGCTTCAGGCCAGCAATAATCGCTTCATACTCGGCTTGATTGTTGGTAGCTTCGCCAATAAAATGGGAAATGGTATCCAAAATCTTTTCATCTTTATACAAGACTACACCAATAGCGGCTGGACCAGGATTATTGCGCGCACCGCCGTCTGTAAATAATCTAGCCAACAAACTTTTTTATATCTTTAATTTTTATTTGAATTTCACGATTGCCATTCCATTCATTAACATTAATATTATAGGCAATATCTATCTGCTGGCCAATAACCAAATCAAAGTCGGCCAAGCCAAAGGCAATGGCGCTAATTTTTTTGTTACTTTGAGCTAATTCCAATTTCCAATGCTTATTATCAGATCCAACTTTACGCGCTTGACTAACCATGACATTGTCAGTCATAAATATTGGCTCGCTGTTAGCTTGGCCATAAGGTTCAAATTTTGTCAGCCAATCTGTCAGCTCCCAATTGATCTCACTAAAATCAATTTTTTTATCAATAACTAATTTATTTTGAAAAACGACGTCTTTTAATTTTTCTTGGGCGAGACTTTTTAGATTATTTATTAAAGTCTCATAGTTAGCCTCAGTAACAGTAAAACCAGCAGCTTGAGGATGCCCACCAAAACGCAAAAGTAAACTTTTATTTTCTTCTAGAGCTGCTGTAATATCAAATTCTCCAAAACTCCTCGCTGAACCAACTATCTTTTCGCCCTGACCGCAAACAACTAGGCAAGGCCGATTAAAATCTCTAAGTAATCTATTAGCGGCCAAACTAATAAGCCCGGCCGGCCAATCGGCTTTATAAAATACTATCAGTTTATCTTCCAAATTTACTGGCTGATTTTTGGCTTCACGAATAATCTGTTCAGTAATTCGCTGGCGGTCAATATTATTTTGATTGAGGCTGGCCGCCATTTCCGCGGCTTTAGTCTCATCCTCTTCAATTAATAGATAATAAGCTAAATTAGCATGGTCCATGCGGCCAGCAGTATTAATACGCGGCGCTATAGCAAAAGCAATGGTCGTAGCATCAACATCTTTGGGGTCAATACCGGCGACTTTGAGCATCATTTTGAGTCCTAGGCGCCGCGTTTTCTGGAGCACTATTAGCCCATGCTTTACCAAAGTTCGGTTTTCTCCCAAGACCGGTACCATGTCAGCTACTGTAGAAATTGCTACCATGTCTAAGAGCCACTTTTCTTTGGATTCTTTGTCTTTTATTTCAAACTTGTTATCAGCGTGACGCAATAATCCCTGAGCCAACTTAAAAGCTACACCGCCACCCGCCAAAAACTTGAAAGGATAATTTTCGCCAGCAACTCTAGGGTGAATAATAGCATAAGCCTTGGGCAATGTTTCTGGGATAGTGTGATGATCAGTTATAATCACGTCTATATCATGGCTGTTAGCTAAATCAACCTATTCAATATTGCTAATAGCACAATCACAAGTGATTATTAGTTTTGTGCCATTTTTAGCAATCTCTTCTATGGCTGGTGAGTTAAGACCATAACCTTCTTTTTCCCTATGTGGTAGATAAACAGCCACTTTTGCTCCAAGGTCAGCCAAAATACCCCCCAAAATTACAGCTGCACTGACGCCATCAGCGTCGTAATCAGCATAGACTGTAATCAACTCCTCTTTTTCTATAGCTTGATAAATACGGCTACAAGCCCTGTCCATATCTTTGAACAAAAACGGATCATGGACATCTTGGCTATAATCAGGCATTAAGAACTCATCCATAACAGCTTGGGTGTGCAAATCGCGATTATACAAAAGCTGGGCCACAATTGGTGGCAATTCGGGGAATTTATTTAAAAAATCTTGGTCTACCCTATCTTTTAGCTGCCAAATATAAGACATAAATATACTTTATATAAATAATCACGCCTGTACAACGTGATTATTTTAGCAAGAAATTATTATTTTGGGAAATACCTATAAATATCAATGTAAATTTTAAAACAAAAAGAAAACTCCGTGCTAGATGCAGATGCAACGGAGTCCTACCCTTGGCTCAAGGCCAAGTGCCGTCCGTGCTCCTTACGGAGCTTCGGCGAATATGAAACGAACAACCAAACCCTAAAAGGGCACAGATCAACAACTAACGACCAAGCTCTCGGGGCAAACTCAACTACTCGCGAACCACGGCAAAGCGAATGATCAGCTCAGCTATCTCACCGATGGTGGGATGCCCTTCGCGTCGGCACAAGTCATGCAACATCTCAACAGTTCCACCGCGCTCACGAATTTCCTGGACAAGGATGGCATAGAACGTATACAGTTTGTCAGCGAGAATGAATGCGGACAAGTCATCCGACATCTCACAGACCTCCCGAAAGAGTCCAACGGCTTTGGCTGGATATAGCCGCAGCGTATAAACTAGCTATAATAAGATAATCTATACGCTACAGCTATAATGTTCATAAATAAATTTAATAACCAAAATTAATATATAATAATAACATATTTTAACTATTTTGTCAATA
>JAHFJB010000107.1 GCA_023246135.1 Candidatus Parcubacteria bacterium | reverse complement strand
AGCCCAAATTGGTATATAAGTCTAGGGTCCAATCATTATTTATAGCTATTTTGCCTAAAATAAGCCGATTAGCTATAAGTTCAGGCCACTTGAGGTAAATCTGATTGATTCTATCAACTTCTTCCCGACTAAAGATCTCGTCTGAAGTCGGCTGCCACTCCCGACGGTCTTCTAGAAGTAAATATTTACTATCAGGAGCCTCTATTTGCCGATTTAAGAAGCCTTTGGCATCCAAAAGGTATAAAGTACCGTTCTTCTGCCAAATAAAATACGAAGCCTTTTCTTTAACAGTAATTTTTAAAGTATCAGGAAATCTTTTGTCTATTTTGGCTTCGTCTAGATTATAATTATTAATTAAGAGCTCTTCTAGCGATCTAGTTTTTAGTAAAAAGTAATTATCATTTTTAAAAATAAGGAAACGGGATTTACCAAGTGGCTCGGCTAAGGTGCCACTGACCTCCTCTATGGTCAAATCTTTGTTATTTATCAATTTTATCTTATCAACCTTGAACAACTTAGCCTGAAAGATGCTTTGCAATAAAAATAAAATTAAAATTGCCCAAATAATAGTAATAACTTTTTTATAACGCTTAGCTCTAGACTGGCTATAATAAGCACCCGGCATACGTCTCGGTTTTTGTGGCAAATGTTTACGCCAAGTATCAATATTTTTTATGCGTCTAGCCATACTCCACTCTTTGGGTAAAACCCTTTTTATTATGTGTCGTTTAATATTAAATAATTATTCTTGGAAGTTGAGGATTCAACTTTGTGACAATTTCATAATTAATTGTCAAACTAATTTTAGCCCAATCTTCAACTGTTACTTGGTTATCACCATCAGTACCAAGTAGCGTCACTGTGTCGCCGACCTTAACATCTAGATCTAGTGGCAACTCTAGCATAGTCAGGTTCATACAAACATTGCCTCTTATGGGACACAAAACACCTTTTACAAGTACGCTAGCTTTATTTGATAGCAAACGACTCAGGCCTTCCCAATAGCCCACTGGCAAAACTGCCAACTGAGCATCATGACTAGCTTTATAAGTACGGTTATAACCTACACTTTCCCCATTTTTTAGGGGTTTAAGCTGTATAATGGTGGTTTTCAAGGCCAAAATTGGCTTTAAATCAAGATTTATGGCCTCGGCCCTAAGCTTAGTAGGTTCACTAGGGAGCAGACCATATAAAGACAAACCTAAGCGAATTAAAGTTGCCTGAGACTCCGGCAAGCTAACGCTAGCGGCCGAACAAGCGGAATGAATTTTTATATCAGGAAAATTTTTGGTAATGTCTGTAAAAATAGATAACTGTTTACGACTAAAGCTCAAATCTTCACTTTCTGATTCAGCGTAATGAGTAAAGATGCTATGTAATTTCAAATTGCTTTTTGACAGGACATAATTGATAGCGCTAGTAGCCTCCTCTACTCTGAAACCAAGACGCGAAGTACCGCTATCAATTTTTAAATTTACCAAAAAATTTTGTTTTATTTTTTTACCAAGAGCATCTAAAAAATCAATTGCCCCTAAATCATAAATTGGCAAAGATATAGCTCGCTTAGCTGCCAACTCTAGCTTGGCCTCGTCTCTGTCAAAATAGCTCAAAACCATAAGTGGCTTAGTAGTTAAATCTACCAAAGCCAAGGCTTCATCTAAGCTAGCTAGTGCCAAACCACTAGTCTCGGGTACTTCATTTAAAATCTTCACTACTTCCGCTACGCCATGGCCATAAGCATTGCTTTTGACTACTGGCCAAATTTCCGATTGTGGCGCTATATTTTTAAATTGAGCTAAATTATGAAGTAGATTATTTTTGCTGATTTCTATCCAAGTTAAAGGCATTATTTTTTCAAAAATTTCTTACCTAAATATTTCTGCAAAACTTTGGGTACAGCTACTGATCCGTCCGATCGCTGGAATTGTTCTAGTATGGCCGGTACAATGCGGCTAGTCGCCAAACCAGAGGCATTGAGAGTATGGACAAATTTGTTTTGGCCGTCTTTATCTTTGAAGCGGATATTACCACGCCGCGCTTGATAGTCCAGAGCATTGGAAATACTACTGACTTCTTTGTATATATCCATACTGGGTATCCAGACTTCAATATCTACGGTCTTAGCCATGGCGGCGCTAGCATCACCGGCTGCTAGTTGCACTGAATTATAGTGCAGGCCTAAGCCCTCTACTAGTTTTTCAGCATTATGCTTCAACTCTTCAAAAGCCGACCATGACTCATCAGGCCTAGTAAACTGAAACATCTCTATCTTATTGAACTGATGACCACGGACCATCCCCCTCTCCTCAGCCCGATAAGCACCAGCCTCTCTGCGGAAACAAGTAGAATAAGCAAAATATTTTATCGGCAAATTTTCTGCTACTAAAATTTCATCACGATGATAATTACCAAGCATCATCTCGCTAGTAGCATTGAGGCACAGCTTGTCCTGAGTCCAATACAAGTCATCGCGAAACTTGGGTAAATGTCCAGAAGTATAGGCCGATGTTTCACTAAGTAAAAATGGCGGCAACATAAAAGTATAACCATTTTTACGATGAAAATCTATAAAATAATTTAAGATAGCCCACTCCAGTAGCGCGCCATCACCCTTGTAAACCCAAAAACCATTACCAGACATCTTCACGCCACGCTCATAATCAATCAGATCCAAATCTTTGGCTAAATCAACATGATTTTTAAAAGCAAAATCAAGCTTTGGCTTCTGGCCATAGGTCTTGATAATCTTATTATTTTCCTTACCACCTGAGACTACATCATCGGCTACTATATTGGGCAGAGCTGACAATTCGGCTTTAAATTCAGCAACAACACTAGCCAGCTTATCATCAAGGTCTTTAATAGCTTGGCCAACCTTTTTCATGTCCTTAATAGTTTTGGCATCAGGCTT